>NZ_MTWR01000037.1:0-32785 GCF_001998165.1 Helicobacter pylori
TGCAAATGCAAATTTTCACGCTTGATTATGACAATTATGTGGGTAAAATCGGTATCGCTAGAGTGTTTAATGGCTCGGTTAAAAAGAATGAAAGCGTGCTGTTGATGAAAAGCGATGGGAGTAAAGAAAATGGCCGTATCACTAAGCTTATAGGCTTTTTAGGGCTGGCTAGGACTGAGATTGAAAACGCTTATGCGGGCGATATTGTAGCGCTTGCTGGGTTTAACGCAATGGATTTAAGCTCTAGCATGCTAGTAGGGGTCGCCGCATCGCTCATTCCTTTCTTAGAGCATGATGACGCCAACCGCGCCTTAATGGGGACTAACATGCAACGCCAAGCCGTGCCTTTATTAAGAAGCGACGCTCCCATTGTAGGCACAGGGATTGAAAAAATTATCGCTAGGGATTCTTGGGGAGCGATCAAGGCCAATCGCGCAGGCGTTGTAGAAAAAATTGATTCTAAAAACATTTACATTTTAGGCGAAGGCAAAGAAGAAGCCTATATTGACGCGTATTCTTTGCAGAAAAACTTGCGCACCAACCAAAACACTAGCTTCAATCAAGTCCCTATCGTTAAAGTGGGCGATAAAGTGGAAGCCGGGCAAATCATCGCTGATGGCCCTAGCATGGATAGGGGCGAGTTAGCGTTGGGGAAAAATGTGCGCGTGGCGTTCATGCCTTGGAATGGCTATAACTTTGAAGACGCGATCGTGGTGAGTGAGCGCATCACTAAAGATGATATTTTCACTTCCACCCACATTTATGAAAAAGAAGTGGATGCTAGGGAGCTTAAGCATGGCGTGGAAGAATTTACCGCTGACATTCCTGATGTGAAAGAAGAAGCACTCGCTCATCTTGATGAAAGCGGGATCGTTAAAGTGGGCACTTATGTGAGCGCTGGCATGATTTTAGTGGGCAAGACTTCTCCTAAAGGCGAGATTAAAAGCACGCCTGAAGAGCGGCTTTTAAGGGCTATTTTTGGGGATAAAGCCGGGCATGTGGTCAATAAGAGTTTGTATTGCCCTCCAAGTTTGGAAGGCACGGTGATTGATGTGAAAGTCTTCACTAAAAAAGGCTATGAGAAAGACGCGCGGGTTTTGAGCGCGTATGAAGAAGAAAAAGCCAAGCTTAATATGGAGCATTTTGACCGCTTGACCATGCTCAATAGAGAAGAATTGTTGCGCGTTAGCTCGCTCCTTTCTCAAGCGATTTTAGAAGAGCCTTTCAGCCATAATGGCAAGGATTATAAAGAAGGCGATCAAATCCCTAAAGAAGAAATCGCTTCAATCAACCGCTTCACTTTGGCCAGTTTGGTGAAAAAGTATTCTAAAGAAGTGCAAAACCACTATGAAATCACTAAAAACAATTTCTTAGAGCAAAAGAAAGTCTTGGGCGAAGAGCATGAAGAAAAGCTTTCTATTTTAGAAAAAGATGATATTTTGCCTAATGGCGTGATCAAAAAAGTCAAGCTCTATATCGCTACAAAACGAAAGCTTAAAGTGGGCGATAAAATGGCAGGAAGGCATGGGAATAAAGGGATTGTGTCTAATATCGTGCCGGTTGCGGATATGCCTTATACCGCTGATGGCGAGCCTGTAGATATTGTCTTAAACCCTTTAGGCGTGCCAAGCCGCATGAACATCGGGCAGATTTTAGAAATGCATTTAGGCTTAGTGGGGAAAGAATTTGGGAAACAAATCGCTAGCATGCTAGAGGATAAAACCAAAGATTTTGCCAAAGAATTGCGCGCTAAAATGCTAGAAATCGCTAACGCCATTAATGAAAAAGACCCCTTGACAATCCATGTTCTTGAGAGTTGTTCTGATGAAGAGCTTTTGGAATACGCTAAAGATTGGAGCAAGGGCGTTAAGATGGCTATCCCTGTGTTTGAAGGCATCTCGCAAGAAAAATTTTATAAGCTATTTGAATTAGCCAAGATCGCTATGGATGGCAAAATGGATCTGTATGACGGGCGCACAGGCGAAAAAATGAGGGAGCGCGTGAATGTGGGCTATATGTATATGATCAAACTCCACCATTTAGTGGATGAAAAAGTCCATGCCAGAAGCACAGGCCCTTATAGCTTGGTAACGCACCAGCCTGTGGGGGGTAAAGCGCTCTTTGGGGGTCAAAGGTTTGGGGAAATGGAAGTGTGGGCCTTGGAAGCTTATGGTGCAGCGCACACTCTAAAAGAAATGCTTACCATTAAATCCGATGATATTAGAGGCAGAGAGAACGCTTATAGGGCTATCGCTAAAGGTGAGCAAGTGGGTGAGAGTGAAATCCCTGAGACTTTCTATGTTTTGACTAAAGAATTGCAATCGCTCGCTTTGGATATTAATATTTTTGGGGACGATGTGGATGAAGATGGAGCGCCTAAACCCATTGTCATTAAAGAAGATGACAGGCCTAAAGACTTTAGCTCTTTCCAGCTCACTCTAGCCAGCCCTGAAAAAATCCATTCTTGGAGTTATGGGGAAGTTAAAAAGCCAGAAACGATCAATTATCGCACCCTAAAACCTGAACGAGACGGCTTGTTTTGCATGAAAATCTTTGGCCCCACTAAAGATTATGAATGCTTGTGCGGTAAATACAAAAAGCCTCGCTTCAAAGACATTGGCACATGCGAAAAATGCGGCGTGGCGATCACGCACTCCAAAGTCAGGCGTTTTAGAATGGGGCATATTGAATTGGCCACTCCTGTAGCGCATATCTGGTATGTCAATTCCTTGCCTAGCCGTATCGGCACGCTTTTAGGCGTTAAGATGAAAGACTTAGAGCGCGTGCTGTATTATGAAGCTTATATCGTTAAAGAGCCAGGCGAAGCCGCTTATGACAATGAAGGCACTAAGCTTGTGATGAAATACGATATTTTGAATGAAGAGCAGTATCAAAATATCTCACGAAGATACGAAGATAGGGGATTTGTAGCGCAAATGGGTGGCGAAGCGATCAAGGATTTGTTAGAAGAAATTGATTTGATCACCTTATTGCAGAGTTTGAAAGAAGAAGTGAAAGACACTAATTCTGATGCGAAAAAGAAAAAACTCATTAAGCGTTTGAAAGTGGTAGAAAGCTTTTTAAATTCTGGTAACAGGCCTGAATGGATGATGCTCACGGTTTTACCGGTATTGCCACCGGATTTAAGGCCTTTAGTCGCGCTAGATGGCGGGAAGTTTGCGGTCAGCGATGTGAATGAATTGTATCGTCGTGTCATCAATCGTAACCAACGCTTGAAACGCCTAATGGAGCTTGGGGCGCCAGAAATCATTGTGCGCAATGAAAAAAGGATGTTGCAAGAAGCCGTGGATGTGCTTTTTGATAACGGCCGCAGCACCAATGCGGTTAAAGGGGCTAACAAACGCCCTTTAAAATCGCTCAGCGAAATCATTAAAGGCAAGCAAGGGCGTTTCAGGCAAAATCTTTTAGGTAAGCGCGTGGACTTTTCAGGCAGAAGCGTGATTGTGGTTGGGCCAAACCTCAAGATGGACGAGTGCGGATTGCCTAAAAACATGGCGTTGGAACTCTTCAAACCGCATTTATTATCCAAGCTTGAAGAGAGAGGCTATGCCACCACGCTCAAACAGGCTAAACGCATGATTGAACAAAAAAGCAATGAAGTGTGGGAGTGCTTGCAAGAAATCACAGAGGGGTATCCGGTGCTACTCAACCGCGCTCCTACCTTGCACAAGCAATCCATTCAAGCGTTCCATCCAAAGCTTATTGACGGCAAAGCGATCCAATTGCACCCGTTAGTGTGTTCAGCGTTCAACGCCGACTTTGACGGGGACCAAATGGCGGTGCATGTGCCTTTAAGCCAGGAAGCGATCGCTGAATGCAAGGTGCTAATGCTAAGCTCTATGAATATCCTTTTGCCCGCTAGCGGTAAAGCCGTAGCCATTCCTAGCCAGGATATGGTTTTAGGGCTTTATTATCTTTCTTTAGAAAAGAGCGGGGTCAAGGGCGAGCATAAACTTTTTTCTAGCGTGAATGAAATCATCACCGCTATTGACACGAAAGAATTAGACATCCACGCAAAGATTAGGGTTTTAGATCAAGGGAATATTATCGCTACGAGCGCGGGGCGCATGATCATTAAGTCCATTTTGCCTGATTTTATCCCTACTGATTTGTGGAACAGACCCATGAAGAAAAAAGATATTGGCGTGCTTGTGGATTATGTGCATAAAGTCGGTGGTATTGGCATTACTGCAACCTTTTTGGATAATTTAAAAACGCTTGGCTTTAGGTATGCGACTAAGGCTGGTATTTCTATCTCTATGGAGGATATTATCACGCCAAAAGACAAGCAAAAAATGGTGGAAAAAGCCAAAGTAGAGGTTAAAAAAATCCAGCAACAATACGATCAAGGGTTGCTCACTGACCAAGAGCGTTACAATAAGATCATTGACACTTGGACTGAAGTCAATGACAAAATGAGTAAAGAAATGATGAGCGCTATCGCGCAAGATAAAGAGGGCTTTAACTCTATTTATATGATGGCAGATAGTGGCGCAAGGGGGAGCGCGGCGCAAATCCGTCAGCTTTCAGCGATGAGGGGCCTTATGACAAAGCCAGATGGCAGCATCATTGAAACGCCCATTATTTCTAACTTTAAAGAGGGGTTGAATGTCTTAGAATACTTTAACTCCACGCATGGCGCTAGAAAGGGCTTAGCGGATACAGCGCTAAAAACAGCCAATGCGGGGTATTTGACCAGAAAGCTCATTGATGTTTCGCAAAATGTCAAGGTGGTTTCTGATGATTGCGGCACGCATGAAGGGATTGAAATCACGGATATTGCGGTGGGGAGTGAGCTGATTGAACCTTTAGAAGAGCGTATTTTTGGGCGCGTTTTATTAGAAGATGTGATCGATCCCATTACGAATGAAATCTTGCTTTATGCGGACACTTTGATTGATGAAGAGGGCGCTAAAAAGGTGGTTGAAGCTGGGATTAAATCCATTACGATCCGCACCCCAGTAACTTGTAAAGCGCCAAAGGGCGTGTGCGCGAAATGCTATGGCTTGAATTTGGGCGAAGGCAAGATGAGCTATCCAGGTGAAGCGGTGGGCGTGGTAGCCGCACAATCTATTGGGGAGCCTGGAACGCAGCTCACTTTAAGGACTTTCCATGTGGGCGGGACAGCGAGCAGGAGTCAGGATGAGCGTGAAATCGTGGCGAGCAAAGAAGGTTTTGTGCGTTTTTATAACCTTAGGACTTACACGAAAAAAGAGGGTAAAAACATTATCGCTAACCGCCGTAACGCTTCTATTTTAGTGGTAGAGCCTAAGATTAAAGCGCCTTTTGATGGGGAATTACGCATTGAAACGGTTTATGAAGAAGTCGTTGTGAGCGTGAAAAATGGCGATCAAGAAGCTAAGTTCGTTTTAAGAAGAAGCGATATTGTCAAGCCGAGCGAATTAGCCGGCGTTGGCGGTAAGATTGAGGGGAAAGTGTATTTGCCTTATGCTAGCGGGTATAAGGTGCATAAGGGAGGAAGTATCGCTGATATTATCCAAGAGGGCTGGAATGTGCCTAATCGCATCCCTTACGCGAGCGAATTGCTAGTCAAGGATAATGACCCTATTGCGCAAGATGTGTATGCCAAAGAAAAAGGCGCAATCAAATACTATGTTTTAGAAGCCAATCACTTGGAGCGCACCCATGGGATCAAGAAGGGCGATATTGTGAGCGAAAAAGGCTTGTTTGCGGTGATAGCTGATGATAATGGTAGGGAAGCCGCTCGCCATTATATCGCTAGGGGTTCTGAGATCTTGATTGATGATAATAGTGAAGTGAGCGCTAATAGCGTGATTTCTAAACCCACGACTAACACTTTCAAAACGATTGCCACATGGGATCCTTACAACACCCCTATCATTGCGGACTTTAAAGGTAAGGTGGGTTTTGTGGATATTATCGCAGGGGTTACGGTCGCTGAAAAAGAAGACGAAAATACCGGTATCACAAGCCTAGTGGTGAATGATTACATTCCAAGCGGGTACAAACCAAGCTTGTTTTTAGAGGGGGCTAATGGCGAAGAAGCGCGTTATTTCCTAGAGCCAAAAACTTCTATCGCCATTAGCGATGGCTCTAGCGTGGAGCAGGCTGAAGTGTTAGCGAAAATCCCTAAAGCGACCGTTAAATCTAGGGATATTACCGGAGGTCTCCCGAGGGTTTCTGAACTCTTTGAAGCGAGAAAGCCTAAACCTAAAGATGTGGCGATTCTTTCTGAGGTTGATGGGATTGTGAGTTTTGGTAAATCTATCCGTAATAAAGAACACATCATCGTAACTTCCAAAGATGGTCGTCTCACAGATTATTTTGTGGATAAGGGCAAGCAAATTTTAGTGCATGCCGATGAATTTGTGCATGCGGGAGAGGCGATGACGGATGGGGTGGTTTCAAGCCATGATATTTTAAGGATCAGCGGCGAAAAAGAGCTTTATAAATACATTGTGAGCGAAGTCCAGCAAGTGTATCGCAGGCAGGGGGTAAGCATTGCCGACAAGCACATTGAAATCATTGTTTCTCAAATGCTAAGGCAAGTGCGTATTTTAGACAGCGGGGATAGCAAGTTTATTGAAGGGGATTTAGTCAGTAAAAAACTCTTCAAAGAAGAAAACGCTCGTGTGATCGCTTTAAAAGGCGAGCCAGCGATTGCTGAACCGGTGCTTTTAGGGATCACTAGAGCGGCTATTGGGAGCGATAGCATCATCTCAGCAGCCTCTTTCCAAGAAACGACTAAAGTTTTAACAGAAGCCAGTATTGCGATGAAAAAAGACTTTTTAGAGGATTTGAAAGAGAATGTGGTGTTGGGGAGGATGATCCCTGTGGGAACAGGCATGTATAAGAATAAAAAAATCGTGCTGAGAGCGCTTGAAGATGGCCTTAAATTTTGATATAAAAAATCGGTTAAGATTTTTAAAAGAAAAATTAGGGTAAAATGGGGGAACTTTTAGTTTTAAATTTTTAGAATAAGGAAAAATAGTGCCTACTATCAATCAGTTGATTAGAAAAGAAAGGAAAAAGGTGGTTAAAAAAACGAAATCACCTGCATTAGTGGAATGCCCTCAAAGAAGAGGGGTTTGTACTAGGGTTTATACGACTACCCCTAAAAAGCCTAACTCGGCTTTAAGAAAGGTCGCTAAGGTCCGTTTGACCAGTAAATTTGAAGTGATCAGTTATATCCCTGGTGAAGGGCATAACTTGCAAGAACACTCCATTGTGTTAGTGCGTGGGGGTAGGGTTAAGGATTTACCCGGTGTGAAATACCACATCGTTCGTGGCGCTTTAGACACTGCAGGGGTCAATAAAAGAACGGTTTCACGCTCTAAATACGGGACTAAAAAAGCTAAAGCAACCGACAAGAAAGCAACAGACAACAAGAAAAAATAAGAGGAAAATAAAAACATGAGAAGAAGAAAAGCACCCGTTAGGGAGGTTTTGGGCGATCCTGTTTATGGGAACAAAGTGGTTACCAAGTTTATCAATAAGATGATGTTCGACGGCAAGAAAAGCGTAGCGGAAAAAATCATCTACAAAGCTTTTAATAAGATTGAAGAAAAAAGCGGTGAAAAAGGGATTGAAGTGTTTGAAAAAGCCCTAGAAAGAGTGCGTCCTTTAGTGGAAGTGCGCAGCAGAAGAGTGGGTGGGGCTACCTATCAAGTGCCGGTAGAAGTGAGAGCGAGCCGCCAGCAGTCGCTATCTATTCGTTGGATTTTAGAAGCGACCAGAAAACGCAATGAAAGAATGATGGTGGATAGACTGGCTAACGAACTTATGGATGCGGCTAGCGATAAAGGCGCAGCTTTTAAGAAAAAAGAAGATGTGCATAAAATGGCAGAAGCGAATAAAGCGTTCGCGCACTACCGCTGGTAATTGGAGTTAGAATGGCTAGAAAAACCCCATTAAACAGGATCAGGAATATCGGTATCGCCGCTCACATTGATGCCGGGAAAACCACCACTTCTGAAAGGATTTTATTCTATACAGGCGTGAGCCATAAGATTGGCGAAGTGCATGACGGCGCGGCGACAATGGATTGGATGGAGCAAGAAAAAGAAAGAGGGATCACTATCACCTCTGCAGCAACGACTTGTTTTTGGAAGGATCACCAAATCAATTTGATTGACACTCCAGGGCATGTGGATTTCACTATTGAAGTGGAACGATCCATGCGCGTGCTGGATGGTGCGGTTTCGGTGTTTTGCTCGGTTGGGGGTGTGCAGCCTCAAAGCGAGACCGTGTGGCGTCAAGCGAATAAATACGGCGTGCCTAGGATTGTTTTTGTCAATAAAATGGATAGGATTGGGGCGAATTTCTATAATGTAGAAAACCAGATTAAGCTTCGCTTGAAAGCTAATCCTGTGCCTATTAATATCCCTATCGGGGCTGAAGACACTTTCATTGGCGTGATTGATTTAGTCCAAATGAAAGCGATTGTTTGGAATAATGAAACCATGGGAGCCAAATACGATGTGGAAGAAATCCCTAGCGATTTGTTAGAAAAGGCTAAAGAATACCGAGAAAAGCTTGTAGAAGCCGTAGCCGAGCAAGATGAAGCCTTAATGGAAAAGTATTTGGGAGGTGAGGAATTAAGCGTTGAAGAGATCAAAAAGGGCATTAAAACAGGTTGTTTAAACATGGGTCTTGTCCCCATGCTTTGTGGTTCTTCTTTTAAAAATAAGGGCGTGCAGACTTTATTGGATGCGGTGATTGATTACTTGCCAGCACCCACAGAGGTTGTGGATATTAAGGGGATTGATCCAAAGAGCGAAGAAGAAGTTTTTGTGAAATCCAGCGATGATGGCGAGTTTGCCGGTTTGGCGTTTAAAATCATGACGGATCCTTTTGTGGGCCAACTCACTTTTGTGCGCGTGTATCGCGGCAAGCTAGAGTCTGGTAGTTATGTGTATAACTCCACCAAAGACAAGAAAGAGCGCGTGGGAAGACTCCTTAAAATGCATTCCAATAAGAGGGAAGACATTAAAGAAGTTTATGCGGGTGAGATTTGTGCGTTTGTGGGCTTAAAAGACACGCTAACTGGGGACACGCTTTGCGATGAAAAAAATGCGGTTGTTCTAGAGAGAATGGAATTTCCTGAGCCAGTCATTCACATCGCTGTGGAGCCTAAAACGAAAGCAGACCAAGAAAAAATGGGCGTAGCGTTAGGCAAGCTCGCTGAAGAAGATCCAAGTTTTAGGGTGATGACTCAAGAAGAAACCGGGCAAACCCTCATCGGTGGTATGGGTGAATTGCACCTAGAAATCATCGTGGATAGATTGAAAAGAGAATTTAAGGTGGAAGCCGAAATCGGTCAGCCACAAGTCGCCTTTAGAGAAACTATCCGCTCAAGCGTGAGCAAAGAGCATAAATACGCTAAGCAAAGCGGTGGTCGTGGGCAATACGGGCATGTGTTTATCAAGCTTGAGCCTAAAGAGCCTGGCAGTGGGTATGAATTTGTGAATGAAATTTCTGGGGGCGTGATCCCTAAAGAATATATCCCTGCGGTGGATAAGGGTATCCAAGAAGCGATGCAAAATGGCGTTTTGGCGGGCTATCCGGTGGTGGATTTTAAAGTTATCCTTTATGATGGGAGCTACCATGATGTGGATTCTTCGGAAATGGCGTTTAAAATCGCTGGCTCTATGGCGTTTAAAGAAGCGAGTCGCGCGGCTAACCCGGTTTTACTAGAGCCTATGATGAAAGTGGAAGTGGAAGTCCCTGAAGAATACATGGGCGATGTGATTGGCGATTTAAACAGAAGAAGAGGGCAAATCAATTCTATGGACGATAGATTAGGCTTGAAAATCGTGAATGCTTTTGTGCCGTTGGTGGAAATGTTTGGCTATTCCACAGATTTACGATCAGCCACTCAAGGGCGTGGGACTTACTCTATGGAGTTTGATCATTATGGCGAAGTGCCTAGCAATATCGCTAAGGAAATTGTAGAAAAACGCAAAGGCTGATTTAATTATAACGCTCTCTTATTTTTAGGGGGTGTTATAGGTGCTGTTTAAATTTTTTCTCTTTTGGGTTAAAAAGGCTTTTTGGGTGTTTTTATCCCTTTTTATCTCTCTAATTACCTTTTTTGCTATAAGATTGATTTTTGGCTCTATGTCTTGTCAAACAGGAGTAACTAAAACTTTTTAATTTTTAAAAATGGGGTTTTTGGTTGCTTCGTTTAATCGTTTTAGATTTTATTTCATGGTGGAATTCGTTTTCTTAAGGGGTTAGGGGGTGTTTTGTAGCAATGCTCTTTAAAAATCCCCTAATTCATAGACCGCCTTACAAGAAATTCCGCTTGACTAACGACAAGCTCTTTTGTATTCAATCTTAAAAAACGCTTTTTGGTATTTTTCAAATTTTTATAATCAATTTTTTATTAAAACAAAGCCTTGTTAAAATGCCTTAAAAAGTTTGTCAGGGGGATAAAAACACACTGACAAACAGAAAATAACGCTCAATCTCTTTTAAAAGAGCCAATGCAATTATAAATACCCAATACTTTTATTGATTCACCATTTCATTGATTCTTTCAGGGTAGCGGGCCCCTTCTATTTTGATTGCAGTCAATTCTTTTTGGAAAATCTCCAATTCTTTTTGACTCCAAGAAACCTGCAAAGCCCCTATATTTTCTATGAGCCTGGATTCTTTGGTGGTGCCAAAGAGAGGGACAATGATTTTTTGCGTGTGTAAAATCCATGAGAGAGCCAGTTGGGCTGGTGTAACGCCTTTAGCGTGTGCATGATCTTGGATTAATTCCACCAAGACATAATTTTTGGCTAGATTTTCTTGATTAAACCTAGGAGAAACGCTTCTAAAATCCTCACTAGCGAAGGTGGCATTTTTTTCAAATTTCGCGCCTAAAAACCCCTTACCCAAAGGCGAAAAAGCAACAAAGCCAATTTTTTCTTTTTCTAAAAAACCTAAAATCTCTTTTTCAGGTTCGCGCCACCACAAGGAATATTCGCTCTGCAACGCGCTTAAAGGGCAAATTTGATGGGCTTTTTGGATGCTAGATAACCCTGCCTCACTCATCCCCCAAGCTTTAATTTTTCCTTCTTTAATAAGAGCTTGCATAACTTCTGCCACTTCTTCTATGGGTGTGTTAGTATCCATGCGGTGTTGGTAGTATAAATCAATGCATTCTACTTTTAAGCGTTTCAAACTCCCTTCAATGGCGCTCTTAATGCGGTTAGGACTGGAGTCTAAAAACATGGTTGCGTATTTGTCATTAGGATCTGCGTAGTAAATCCCAAACTTGCTCGCTACCACAACCTTGTCTTTAAAAGGCTTGATCGCTTCGCCTAAAAGCTTTTCATTATCTTCCCCATAAGTCTCTGCAGTGTCAAAAAAGTTAATACCCAATTCCAAAGCCTTATGGATAAGTTTAACCATCTGCTTTTTATCATGGACTTCCCCATACCCATAAGTCATGCCCATGCACCCTAGAGCTAATGCGCTCACTTTTAAAGGGCCTAAATGACGCTGTTGCATACAAACTCCTTGATTTCATATTGTTTTTTCAGTATAACCGTAATCTTAATTTTATGTCAAACTTTCTAAAACCAAAGATAATTTATCAAGTTTTTTGTATTGTAGTTTTTTTAAGGTAGCAAAACCACCAAACCAATCAAAAATTTGATTGGTTTCTATTCATTTACTTTTGAGAAATATAATTCTCTCGCTTTTAAAATCATCACAAGGAGTTTTCGTATGAAAAAGCAAATCTTGACAGGTGTTTTGTTATCGGTTTTGGCAGTGAGTTCTGCATACGCTCACAAAGATAAAAAAGACGCTAAAAAACCTAAATTTAGCACAGAATTAGTCGTGGCTCACAAAGATAAAAAAGACGCCAAAAAACCTAAATTTAGCACAGAATTAGTCGTGGCTCACAAAGATAAAAAAGACGCCAAAAAACCTAAAAACTCAGTGGCCTAATGGCTTTGACTCTAAAGAAGCGTTTTTAAAAACGCTTCTTTAGATACTATCTTATAATTTTTCTTACCATTTTGTAAAACCCTTGATAGGATTTATCGCTCTTTTTGTGCCTTTAAAAGTGAAGTTTGAATCTTTTATATGCTAGAATTTTGTCAATACGGCTGTGTTTTTTAAAAAGCACATAAAAGGCGTTAAGGCTTTTCTAAAAGAGTGTGAGCGGCTTTTAAGACTTCAAGGGGCGTGATAGATTTCATGCACAAATGGTTTTTTTCATTCTTTAAAGGGCAAACTCGTTTCTTGCAGGGCGAACAGCTTAAATGGTGGTTCAATACGATCGTTTTTTGAGCTTTATAGGGGCGAGTTTCTTTTTCATCAGTGGGGCCAAAAAGAGCGATTAAGGGGGTTTGTGTGCTAGCAGCCACATGCATAGGACCGCTATCGTTAGTGATGAATAAATCCAAAATAGCGATGCGCTCTATCAATTCTTCAATGCTTGTTTTCCCGCACAGATTGTAAGCGTTATTGAATAATAAAGGGTTTTTTAATAAACCTTTGATGAGTTTTAAAATCTCTTCAGAAACGATAGCGTCTTCTTTAGCCCCAAAAAAATAAATTTCATGCCCTTTTTCTAACAAAGTAGCAGAAACTTCAGCGTAATAAGAAGCTGGCCATCTTTTAGCGCTCCCATAGCTTGCGCTAGGGTTAAAGCCGATTTTTTTAGGGGTGTTTGGGGTGTGAGTGGGGAGGTTAAAGGCCAGTTTTAAGGGTAAAACGCTTTTTTTATCCAATTCTTTTTCTAAAAATTGCGAAAATAAAAAGCAATACTTTTCCACTTGATGATAGTCTTTAGGGGCAGAAATTATCGCATGGCTAAGGAACAAAGAACGAAAAAATTGAGCAAAACCGATGCGAACAGGCGTTTTTGTCGCATAGAGCAAAAAAGCGGAATAAAAATGGTTGTTTAATGCGATCGCTATATCGCAACGCCCTATTTTTTGAGCGAGTTTGTGAGTGGCTAGCAACCTGAAAAAGGATTTTTTGGTGTCATCTATAAAAACGGCTTCTATTTTTTCATCTTTTTTGAAAAGTTCGCAAGTCATTTGTGGGCCCACTAAGATAAAACACGCGTTAGGGTAGTGGTGTTTAAGGGTGTAAAAAAGCGAGCTTGCCATCACCCCATCGCCTAACCAATTAGGCAAACGCAATAAAATACGCATGCGTTTGGGCGCATTTACGCTCATCAATAGCCCTTTTTTAAAGATTTTAAGCTAAAATTTTAGCATACAAATACAAGGAAATGGAATGATCACCCCTAAAGTGTTGAGCGGGTTTAAAGACCGCTTGCCTAAAGATGCGATACAAAAAGCCCAGTTGCTTTCTAAAGTTTCAGTCGTGTTTCAAAGTTTTGGTTTTGTGCCGATTGAAACCCCTCATTTGGAATACGCTGAGGTGTTATTGCCTGATGCGAGCAGTGATATTCAAAAAGAAATTTATCGTTTTAAAGATCATGGGGATAGGGATGTGGCTTTAAGGTTTGATTTGACCGTGCCATTAGCCCGCTTTGTTTCTTTGCACCACCAAACGCTAGGCATGCCCTTTAAACGCTACGCTATAGGCAATGTCTTTAGGGGCGAAAGGGCGCAAAAAGGGCGTTACAGGGAATTCACGCAATGCGATTTTGATTTTATAGGGAGCGAAAGCTTGGTGTGCGATGCTGAGATCATTCAAGTGATTGTCGCTTCTTTAAAAGCCTTGGATTTAGAAGATTTTTGCGTCTCTATCAACCACAGAAAAATTTTGAACGGGATATGCGAATATTTTGGCGTTTCTCAAGTGAATGAAGCACTGCGTATTGTGGATAAATTAGAAAAGATTGGCCTAAATGGGGTTGAAGAAGAATTAAAAAAAGAGTGCGATTTAGATTTAAACACCATTAAAGAGCTTTTAGAAATGGTTCAAATCAAACAAAACGATTTGAGCCATGCGGAATTTTTTGAAAAAATTGCTTATTTGAAAGACTATAATGAAAATCTAAAAAAGGGCATACAGGATTTAGAAAGGCTATACCAGTTGCTAGGGGATTTGCAAATTTCTCAAAACCTGTATAAAATTGATTTTTCTATCGCTAGGGGATTAGGGTATTATACAGGGATTGTGTATGAAACCACGCTTAATGGCATGAAGTCTTTAGGGAGCGTGTGTTCAGGGGGTCGTTACGATCATTTGACTCAAAATTTTTCTAAAGAGAATTTACAAGGGGTGGGGGCTTCTATTGGGATTGACCGATTGATTGTGGCTTTGAGTGAAATGCAATTACTAGATGAGCGCTCCACCCAAGCTAAAGTCTTAATCGCTTGCATGCATGAAGAGTATTTTTCTTATGCAAACCGCTTAGCGGAGTCTTTAAGGCAAAGCGGGATTTTTAGCGAAGTCTATCCAGAAGCTCAAAAAATCAAAAAACCCTTTTCTTATGCCAACCATAAAGGGCATGAGTTTGTGGCTGTCATTGGCGAAGAAGAATTTAAAAGCGAAACTCTAAGCTTGAAAAACATGCATTCAGGCATGCAGTTGAATTGCTTGAGTTTTTTAAAAGCCCTTGAAATCATTGGAGAAAACGATGAAGACTTATAATGTCGCTATTGTTGGGGCCAGTGGGGCGGTAGGCCAAGAGCTGATTAAGGGTTTAGAAAATTCTTCTTTCCCGATTAAAAAATTTGTCCCGCTCGCTAGCGCTAGGAGTGCTGGTAAAAAGATCAAAGCTTTCAATAAAGACTATGAAATTTTAGAAACCACGCATGAAGTTTTTGAAAAAGAAAGAATAGACATCGCCTTTTTTAGCGCTGGGGGGAGCGTGAGCGAAGAATTTGCCACAAGCGCTTCAAAAACGGCCCTAGTGATTGATAACACGAGCTTTTTTAGATTGCATAAAGATGTGCCTTTAGTCGTTCCTGAAATCAACGCTAAAGAAATTTTTAACGCTCCTTTAAATATCATCGCTAACCCTAATTGCTCCACCATTCAAATGACGCAAATCTTAAACCCCCTACATCT
Source organism: Helicobacter pylori (assembly GCF_001998165.1). GTDB lineage: Bacteria > Campylobacterota > Campylobacteria > Campylobacterales > Helicobacteraceae > Helicobacter > Helicobacter pylori_DL. The sequence continues at coordinate 15,001 of NZ_MTWR01000037.1, forward strand.
CCATTTTAAGATAAAAAGCGTGATTGTTAGCACCTATCAAGCCGTGAGTGGGGCAGGGAATAAGGGCATAGCGAGTTTAAAAAATGAGCTAAAAACCGCATTAGAGTGTTTGGAAAAAGACCCCGCTATTGATTTAAACCAAATCTTGCAAGCCGGAGCTTTCCCTTACCCGATCGCTTTCAATGCGATCGCTCATATTGATACTTTTAATGAGAATGGCTACACGAAAGAAGAGCTAAAAATGGTGCATGAAACCCATAAGATCATGGGCGTGGATTTCCCCATCAGCGCGACTTGCGTGCGCGTGCCGGTATTGAGGAGTCATAGCGAAAGTTTGAGTATCGCTTTTGAAAAAGAATTCGATCTTAAAGAAGTCTATGAAGTTTTAAAAAACGCCCCTAGCGTGGTTGTTTGCGATGATCCTAGCCATAATCTCTACCCCACGCCCTTAAAAGCGAGTAACACGGATAGCGCCTTTATTGGGCGCTTGAGGAAGGATTTGTTTGATAAGAAAACTTTGCACGGCTTTTGCGTGGCGGATCAATTAAGAGTGGGGGCAGCCACTAATGCGCTCAAAATCGCTCTGCATTACATTAAGAACGCTTGAGTTTAGTTTTAATCAAGCGATAATTCTTTAAAAAGCGTTATTAGAGGGTTAGAGAGGATTGCTATAAAAATACCCTTATCCCCTTAATGAGTTTTATTAAAAATGAAGCGGCTAAAACCCCATTTTCAAAAAATCAAGGCTTTAGTTGTCGGCATTCAATAAAACAGCATTAGCGCTATAAGCAATTTTCTTATTCAAACATATCTAACAATTCAGGTGCGCTTTGATATTGGTATTTATAGTCATTACCCCTAAAGTGGTAAGCGCCATCAAAAATTTGAGCTGTCAATACATTTTTGATTTGTGGTAGCTTCACATTCTTTAGCGCTTCTCTTGGGACTTCAACCACTAACTGCTGAAATTTTTGGTCGCTTAAAGGGTTATCAATATCAAAAATGAAACTTAAAATATTGTGGAGCGAGTTATAGGTGATTTTGTCAATCAACGCATAAGTTAGTCTAAAGCCCTCTGCTTGCTCTATAGCGGTTACAATGCTTTTAGATAGTCTAGGGCTGATAGTGTCAAGCTGAACCGCTAAATCTGTCGGCGAGATAAAGCAATAACCTGCATCGGTGTCTATGGTGTTAGCAAGCACTTTAGCAATTAGTGTCCTACTCACTTCTTTACCTTGTAGCATAGCTTTGACAACCTTACGCACTTTAATATTGTGGTTATAGCTTTTTCTAAAGCTATCGCTTGTGCGACAATTTAGTCTTTCTCTGTCAAAGATAGCTTTTCGCTCCCACGCCTCTATCTCATCAGCAAAGAATAAAGTTTGATACCCATTGTGCCTAGAACTAGTCTGTCTGCCTCTAATACTAGCTTTAACAAGGTCATAAACCCCTCGTTCCTCGTCAAAGCCTATAGGGAATTTCATAGCGGTTATTTTAGTCTTAACAACAAGGTTCTCAAAGGCTACCCCATATTTGTCTTTTTCAGGGTGTTTCTTAAAGAATGTATAGACTTGGTCTCTTAATTTCGTAAGAGCGTTTGGCAATTGGCTAGGCGTAGAGAATGTAATGTTATCAAATGTAGCCCATACCTTGCCAATGCTGTTAGGTAAAGTGCTCACCAATTCCACTTGATACCTGTCGTTTTGGAGCACAATAGCGTTTTCACAATAGCAAATCGCCTCTTGGTCAAAATGTCTCCCCAATAGGAGTAACTCTGATGCCAAGTCAAATGAGAGACTAAATGGTTGGTGTGAGAACACAAAGAAACTAACTTCTTTGTCTGGAACTATAGCGTCATCAGTGTTTTCTTTCCAAAACCCTGTTACTTGTAGGTAACCTAAAAAGTGTCGCTTTGCGTCTAATAGTTTTTTAGCTCTTGCGTCCTTGCCATATTTTCTTTTCTAGTGTAGCGGTATCTTTTGACAAATTTATCGCTAGACATAAAGTCTCTCATTGTGGCGTTGCTATCTATAAATCTATCAACGAAGTCCTCACCCAAATTCTTAATCAAAATGTCATAAATCCCTGTAACTAACTTATCATAGTTAGGGAGAATTTTACCTTGTGGAAAAAAGAAGTCCCTAACTTTAATGGAATGTGTAGGGTTTTCTTTCACTTGAGCCAAATAGAGTTTTGTTATCTTGTCGTTTTTATTAGGGGTCAATCCACTTTTATAAGCGTTCATTAACAATTTTCTTTGGTCATCAGTAAAGTCTTTAATAAAAGCGTCTTTAAAAGGTCTAAACGCAGAGATAGTCCCAAAAGGTAGTCCGCTTTTGATTTTATTGACAATGCTGTTAAGATTAGCGCTCTCAATTGTAGAGCCTTTAATAGTCGTATCTTTTGCGTTTTTAAGTCGTGAGAGTTCCTCACCAAACGCATCTAGTGTCGCTCTTAAAGATAGTCCTTCTTTTACCTTTACTTTAGGTTTATTTTGTCTAGCTAATTTCTTGTCCGCTAACGCCTTATCAATAGCCGATGTCAAAGAAGTGTTTCTTTGTGGCTCATCAATGAATTCTAAAAAGTCGTAATTCAATAGCATTTTATGTCCTTTCGTTTAAATGGATTTTAACCGCTCTTTGGTTATAGAGCGATAGTTATATCTACCTAACGCTAAAAATTGATTGTAGCCCATTTTACGCCTTGTATTCTAGATTTTATCAAATCTTTAGCAAACGCTTTCAATTCATTAAGAGAATGATAGTCTCTCTTTTGACAATACAAATTAACTTTAGATTGTGTGGTTGCAATTTTTAGCGGTGTTTCATGAAGAATGATTTTTATACCTCTCTTTATAAAGAGAGAGTTTTCATTTTAGCGGATCTTTAGCGGGTCTCAGCTGAGCTTTTAATGATCACGGTGTTGTAGTCAGGCTGGACGGGGCGTTGGTTGGGCGAATTTTTCATGCGTTTTTTGATTTCAGCCAATTGTTTGGCAGAGACTTCCAAAGGCTCTTCTATCACAAACCATGCCACCCCTTCTGTGCAAGGAGGAGCGGTGAGAGAGCCGTTAAAATGGTAGTAATTGATAGTTTTGGGTAAGAAAGCGTCTAATGCCACCTCTTTAAAATTTTGTTTCTTTTGAATGCCTTCTAAAATAGGATCAAGGTTGGGGTTTTCTTTCCCTTCTTCAAAACCTATCGCTAACACTAACAAACGCCCTTTAGCGTCTTTATGCACGAAATGCGCGCTCAAAGGCCTGGTTTTATTATTGATTAAAAACTCCATAGGGGCGTGGAAATGCACATTATCCAACACATAGTCATGCCCTCTATAATTGATGTGGTTAGTCGGCTCAAACGAAGCCTTTAAAGTATGATGGGTGAAAAAGACCGCTTTAGGTTTAGAAGCGGCGTATTTGAATTGCAAATCGGCTTTATCTTGCGTATGGTAGTAATGCTCAATGTTGATGGGCGATTGGCTTTTACCGCTTTTGCACACTTCAAAATCTTTGTGCAATTTGTCCCAACGGTGCGGGCCGTTTTCTTTATTTTTGTAATCCCATTTGGTATTTTCAGCGCCTATAAGAGAAGTTGCTAACGCTAAAGCGATCAAAAAAGTTTTTTTCATTTTAATTATCCTTTGTTCTAAAATTCTAAAATATTAAAAAGCAATGGATTAATTCTAGCGCTCAATCAACAATGACCGCAGTTACAAAAAATAGATTGGTTAAAAGTTGGAAATGATTTTAAATTCTGTTTTATATGGTAACAACTCCATTAAATCAATGCGCCTATGGAGCGGGAATATTTGTTTTAACCAGCCCCTAATTTATAAGCGATTAAAATTTTTGTCTTATACTCTAGATTTTCAAATTGAATAAAATTTAACCCCTTAAGATTTAAATGATGATAACCAAACAATCGTATCAAAAGTTCGCCTTAATGCGGGTTTTTGTGTTTTCGCTTTCGGCGTTTATTTTTAACACCACGGAGTTTGTCCCTGTCGCGCTCTTATCAGACATTGCAAAAAGTTTTGAAATGGAGAGCGCGACAGTGGGGCTTATGATCACTGCTTATGCATGGGTGGTGTCTCTTGGCTCATTGCCCTTGATGTTGCTTAGCGCTAAAGTTGAAAGGAAACGCTTATTGCTTTTTCTTTTTGCCCTTTTTATTGCTAGTCATATCCTTTCAGCGCTAGCGTGGAATTTTTGGGTGCTCCTTATTTCTCGTATGGGTATCGCTTTTGCCCACTCTATTTTTTGGTCCATCACGGCTTCTTTAGTCATTCGTGTCGCGCCAAGAAATAAAAAACAACAGGCCTTAGGGTTGTTAGCGTTAGGGAGTTCGTTAGCGATGATTTTAGGTTTGCCGCTTGGGAGGATCATTGGGCAAATCCTGGATTGGCGATCCACTTTTGGCGTGATTGGGGGCGTTGCGACCCTTATAGCGTTGCTCATGTGGAAATTGCTCCCGCCTTTGCCGAGTAAAAACGCCGGCACGCTCGCAAGTGTCCCTATATTAATGAAACGCCCGCTGTTAATGGGGATTTATTTGCTTGTGATCATGGTTATCTCTGGGCATTTCACCACTTATAGCTATATTGAGCCTTTTATCATTCAAATCAGCCAATTTTCTCCTGACATTACGACGCTAATGCTGTTTGTTTTTGGGTTAGCGGGCGTGGCGGGGAGTTTTTTATTCGGCCGTTTGTATGCGAAAAATTCAAGAAAATTTATCGCTTTTGCAATGGTTTTAGTCATTTGCCCGCAACTCTTGCTTTTTGTGTTTAAAAACTTGGAGTGGGTGATCTTTTTGCAGATTTTCTTATGGGGAATAGGGATCACTTCACTCACCATTGCGTTACAAATGAGGGTGTTGCAGCTCGCGCCCGATGCCACGGATGTTGCGAGCGCGATCTATTCAGGGAGTTATAATGTGGGGATTGGATCAGGAGCGCTGTTTGGCAGTATTGTGATCCACCAATTAGGGCTAGGGTATATTGGCTTTGTGGGTGGGGCTTTGGGGTTGTTGGCGCTATTTTGGCTTAGATTCATTACGATAAAGTTTAAAAAAACTTAAAGGGTGTTAAATGGACTCCCCAATAAAGGAAATCCCTTTCGCGCTAAAAACCATTTTTTAAACTTTAATGGTGCTGCTTAAATCCAATTGCGCTAACGGATAGATTGTCTCTCTTTTTATGTTAAAATAGAAAAATTTGTCATAAATTTTAAGCGGTGTGTGGTTTAAATGCTCAAAAAAAAGATTGATTTGCATAAAGATTCGATAAGAAAGCTCTTTTTTTATTATTTTATCCCTTTAGCTTTTTCTATGATTTCACTTTCCACTTACTCTATGATAGATGGCATGTTTGTGGGCAAGAAACTGGGTAAAGAAGCTATCGCTGCAGTCAATATCGCATGGCCTATTTTTCCAGGACTCATTGCGTATGAATTGCTTTTTGGTTTTGGGGCAGCGAGTATTGTGGGGTATTTTTTGGGTCAAAATAAAACCCATAGGGCTAGGCTTGTGTTTAGCAGCGTGTTTTATTTTGTCGCTCTAAGCGCCTTTATTTTGAGCATGGCGTTATTGCCTTTTAGCGAAACTATCGCGCGTTTTTTTGGGAGCAATGACGCTTTATTGAGCATGTCCAAACGCTACATTGAAATCATTTTAATGGGCGCGGTTTTTATGGTCCTCCACCCTTTAGCGGATGTTTTTGTGGTGAATGACAAACGCCCCATTTTAGCGATGGTAGCGATGCTGATTGGCTCGTTAGCGAATATCTTTTTCAACTATTGGTTTATTTTTGTGTTGGAAGTGGGGGTTCAAGGCAGCGCGATAGCCACCGTGATAGGGCATGCGATAGGGGTTTTAGTCTTAATGCAGCATTTTTGGTTTAAAAAAGGGCAATTGTATTTCATCAAACGATTTTCCTTGTCTTCAGTCATTTCTTCAGCTAAAAGCGGCGTGCCTCAAAGCACGGCAGAATTTAGCGCTTCTATTATGATTTTATTGTTTAATACCGCTATCATGCACACGGCTGGGGAAAGGTTTGTGAGCATGTATGGGATCGTTATGTATAATGCGATTATCTTTTTTACGACTTTATTTGCGATTTCTCAAGGCATCCAACCGATTGCGAGCTTTAGCTATGGGGCTAGAAATTTAGAGCGCGTGAAAGAGGTGTTTGTTTTTGGTTTGAAAGCAGCGTTTTGTATAGGGATTGTTTTCTATGGCGTTTATTATTTTTTAGATGAATTTTTAATCAAGCTTTATTTGCAGCCAAGCGAACAAGATGCACTCTTTATGCAAGAGACTAAAAGAGCGATGAATATTTATTATGTGGGCTATATTTTTTTAGGCATGACTTTGTTGTGCGCAGTGTTTTTCCAATCCATCCAACGCACTAAAAGTTCGTTTATCATCACCCTTTCGCACACGCTAGGGTTTATTATTGTCCTATTGCCGATTTTAAGTCATTTCTATGGGATTAATGGCATTTGGGTAACTTACCCTATCGCGCAATTTTTAGCGTTTTTAGTAGCGTTAGGGGTAACTTATTATGAAATCAAAAAAGGGTTTTTTACCCCTTATAAAGAGAAAAACCCTATCGCTTTGAAAACTTAACCAATAAATAAGGTAAAATTAAGACATGCATGCAGAATTTTTCACTTTCGCGCTCATCATGCTTTTAATTGTGATGGCCCCTTATATGTCTAGAATCTCTCGTTTGCCCATCACGGTCGTGGAGATTTTATTTGGGTCTGTTGGGGCGTATGTGGGTTTTATTGAGCCAACTAAAGGCTTTGAAATCATGTCCGAAATTGGCTTTTTGTTTTTAATGTTTTTATGCGGTTTGGAAGTGGAAATTTATTTGTTTAAAAAATTAGGGGTTTCTCTTTTAAAACGCATTTTTGCTTATCTGTTGATTTTATACACGCTTTCGTTCATCCTTACTTTTAGCCTTAATTTAGAGCCTATTTTTATGGTGATTTTCCCTATTATCAGTTTGGGCATGATCATGACTTTAGTTAAAGATTATCGTAAAGAGATTTTGTGGCTTGATTTGGTTTTAAAAGTGGGCGTTATTGGGGAATTGTTAAGCATTTTTGGTTTGGTGGTCGTGGATGGGGTGTATTCGCATGGTTTGGGCATGGATTTGATTAAAGATTTAGGCATTCTCATTGTTTTTTTAATTTTAATTATCGTGGCGTTTCAAATCTTTAAGACTTTGTTTTGGTGGTTTCCGCATTTAAAGCTTTTTGTGATGCCTAAAAGCAGTCAGTTTAACCAAGACGTGCGTTTTTCGCTCATGCTCTTTTTTTCCTTAGTTGCGATCGTGGTGTGGCTCAAAATAGAAATGGTTTTAGGGGCGTTTTTGGCGGGGTTAGTCGTTTCTACTTTCTTCCCTCACAAATCAGAATTGATCCATAAGCTCAATGATGTGGGTTTTGGGTTTTTTGTGCCTTTGTTTTTTATCCATGTAGGCTCTACTTTAGACTTAAAATTAGTGTTTTTAAACCCGCATTTGATTCTCCAAGGGATATTGATTGTCATAGCGATGTTGAGTTTGCACTTGATCACTTCAACCTTATTGTGGCGCAAATACTTTAAAGAAGCCAAGCATTTATTTTCATTCGCCTTAGGGGCTTCTATGCCTTTAACTTTTTTAGTAACCACCGCAGCAGTGGGTTTAAAAGCGCAAGCGATCTCGCAAAACACCTACTACGCGTTGCTCATGGCGGCTATTTTTGAAGGGGTATTGTTCACCATTGCGATCAAAATACTCAACAAAAAAGCTTGAATAAAAGCTTAAGCGTCTAAATACTTAGCGTCGCTAAAGCTGCTCGCTTGGACATTATTGAACGCATTCTCTAAGCTGTCAAAGAAACGAGGGTGCAAGTTTTGCATTTCTTTTAAGAAATTTTTGGTGGCTAATCGCGCGATAGGGGGCTTATCAGAGGTGGGCTGTTTGGCCGGGCAATTGCAATCAGGGGCAACCGGGATATTTTGAGAAGTGACAAAATGGATGCTGCTGGCTTCTCGAACCTTAATCAAAGGGCGGATTACCAACAAGCCGTTTTCAGCCCTATAAATGGGGGGCATGCTCCTTAAACTCCCGTTATAAGTGAAATTCATAAAAAAGCTCTCCACCGCATCGTCTAAATGGTGTGCGATAGCGACTTTATTATAGCCTTCTTCTAAGGCTTTAGAATACAAAGTCCCTCGCCTCAAACGAGAGCAAAACGAACAAAACGAGCTTTTTTCACGGCGTTTTTCGTTGATGGTGGCAGCGATTTGGGTGTAAATGATCTCATGCTCAATGCCTTGCTCTTGGCACAAATCGCTCAACCATTTTAAATTTTCGCCCAAGCCATAATGCACGGTAACTGCTTTAAAATCAAATTTGAAAGGGGCATGTTTTTGCATCCTGGCTAAGATGCAAGCGAGCATGATAGAATCCTTGCCCCCACTCAATCCTAATAAGACTTTATCGCCTTCTTCTATGAGTTTGTAAGTGGCGTTGGTCTTGCCTACAATGTGTAAGACTTTTTTAGAAATTTCATAGGCCATTTTTGATCCTTAATTGTTTTATTTTCTAAAGTTTCGCACTAAGCGAATGATTTCTTCTTCGCTAATGTGATCGGAATTATATTTCACAATAATGATTTCTTCGCTAATATTGACATACCATTCAATAATTTTATCTCCTAAAGTTTCAAATTGTTCCTCATTGTAAGCGTCTAAGGGGAAATAGACATTTTTTTGTTTGGAAGGGTTATGGAGTAAAAAGAGCGATAGTCCCCAAATAAGCCCTAAAGCTACAACGATTAAGCTTGTGTTAGAAACGCCTAAATGATGGTAGCTTAACCCCCCGCTCACGCCCCCAACAAAGCTCCCTAAATAGCCAAAAGTAGTGAATTGCCCTAAAACCTTGCCTTTTTCATTTGCTCTGGCGAACTTAGACGCTAAAGATTGCATGATAGGCTCTAAGGTGGCAAAGCCAATGAAGAAAAACGCCACCCCAAGAATAAAGAGCCATAAATATTTACCCAAAAAGCTAGAGTCGGCTAAAAACAAGCACAAATAACTCACAATAAACAACAACACGCCAGAAAGCATCACTCCTTTAGGCTTGTTGTATTTTTCAGCCATAACGCTCGCTATCCCCATGCTTAAAACCCCTAACAAGGCTCCAGGCACATACACCAAGATCAAAAAGCTTTCATCTTTATGGAATTCATTCACTAAGGCTAAAGGGATCAGCACAAAAATAAGCGTCATGAACATCTTTTCAAAAAAAGAGCTTAGATACAAAAGATATAAGGCTTTAGAGTTGGGTTGGTAAGCTTTTATGTTTTTGATTTGGTAAGAAATTTTGGGAGCGTCTTTGACTTTTAAAAGCATCAATAAACTCAATAAGGTTAAGATCGCCGTGAGCAAAAAGAGCCATTTTGCCCCCCCAAAAAACGCCACAACCCCAGGGCCTATCGCCATGCTTATGGTGAAGCTAATGAAAATAAACGCTCCCATGATCGCCATCGCTTTGGTGCGCTCTTCTTCTTTCACCTCATCAGCCACCATCGCGCTAACGACCCCCCCTAAAGCCCCCATGCCTTGAATAAAACGCCCGATAACGAGCGTGATAATATCGTTCGCCACAAAGCACACTAACGAGCCAATTAAAAACAATAACAAGCACACCATAACGACCACTTTACGGCCGATTTTATCACTAAGAATGCCCATGGGGGTTTGAAAAATAATTTGCGTGAGATACGCCCCACCCACCGCCAAACCCACGAGCAAGGGACTGCTTGAATGGAAACTATCCGCATACAAACTGATGACAGGCAAAACAATAAAAAGCCCTAAAAACCGCAACGACGACACTAACGCTAATGGAAAAATTTTCTTAAACATGCGGGTTATTTTACAAGAAAATCTCTAATTTTTATCATTAATTTAGGAAAGTAGGATCGATAATAAAAGTTTAATTTTAATGGATTTTTAAGAAAATTTTTTGTATAATCTCATTCTTTATTTTTTATAAAATTGCTTGTGTCAAGGTAGCTCAGCTGGTTTAGAGCGCTGGTCTCATAAGCCGGAGGTCGGGGGTTCAAGTCCCCCTCTTGACACCATGATTTGATTTAATATTCATTTAATTTTCGTTTAATCTTTTTTTTAGCAAACCTAAACTACAATAGCGTTGCATCTTTTAATTTCTTAACATTAGGGATTTGACGATGATTTTTAGCTCTCTTTTTAGTGTTGTAGGGATGGCGGTGCTTTTTCTTATTGCTTGGGTGTTTTCTGGCAATAAAAGGGCTATAAATTATCGCACGATTGTCAGTGCCTTTGTGATTCAAGTGGCTTTAGGGGCGTTGGCTTTATATGTGCCTTTGGGTAGGGAAATGTTGCAAGGCTTAGCTAGTGGCATACAAAGCGTGATTTCTTACGGCTATGAGGGGGTGCGTTTTTTATTTGGCAATCTCGCTCCAAACGCTAAAGGCGATCAAGGGATAGGAGGCTTTATCTTTGCGATCAATGTTTTAGCGATCATTATCTTTTTTGCTAGCTTGATTTCACTTCTATATTATTTAAAAATCATGCCTTTGTTTATCAATCTCATTGGTGGGGCGTTGCAAAAATGCTTAGGCACTTCTAAAGCAGAAAGCATGAGCGCAGCGGCTAATATTTTTGTGGCGCACACCGAAGCGCCATTAGTCATTAAGCCTTATTTGAAAAGCATGAGCGATTCAGAGATTTTTGCGGTCATGTGCGTGGGCATGGCTAGCGTTGCGGGGCCTGTGTTAGCCGGGTATGCGAGCATGGGCATTCCTTTACCTTATTTAATCGCCGCATCGTTTATGTCCGCTCCTGGGGGGTTGTTGTTCGCTAAAATCATTTACCCGCAAAACGAAGCCATTTCTAGCCATGCAGATGTTTCTGCAGAAAAGCATGTCAATGCCATAGAAGCTATCGCTAATGGGGCAAGCACAGGGCTAAATTTAGCCTTGCATGTGGGAGCGATGCTTTTAGCCTTTGTGGGGATGCTCGCACTCATTAACGGGCTTTTAGGGGTTGTAGGGGGGGTTTTAGGCATGGAGCATTTATCTTTAGGGTTGATTTTAGGCACGCTCTTAAAACCCTTAGCCTTTATGCTAGGCATTCCGTGGAGTCAGGCCGGGATTGCCGGAGAAATCATAGGCATTAAAATCGCGCTCAATGAATTTGTGGGCTATATGCAATTTTTGCCTTATTTGGGCGATAACCCTCCTTTAATCTTGAGCGAGAAAACCAAAGCGATCATCACTTTTGCGTTGTGCGGATTCGCTAACTTAAGTTCAGTCGCTATGCTCATTGGGGGGCTTGGCAGTTTAGTGCCTAAAAAGAAAGATCTCATTGTAAGGCTTGCTTTAAAAGCGGTGCTTGTAGGCACGCTTTCTAATTTCATGAGCGCGACTATCGCCGGGTTATTCATAGGGTTAAGCGCCAATTAAAAGGACAAGGCATGCAAAAAAGAGTGGTAATCTTATTATTGGATTCTTTTGGTATAGGGGCTAGCGAAGACGCTAAGGATTTTGGCGATTTGGGGGCGAACACTTTAGGCAATATCGCTAAGGCTTGTTTTAATAACCTGGCTAATTCTAACGATCGCAAGGGGGCTTTGAAGTTGCCCAATTTAGAGAGTTTAGGTTTGGGTTTGAGCGCTTTAAAAGCCGCAAATGAATTGCCCTTAGGCTTTCAATTGAAACCCAATTTAATAGGGGCTTACGCTTACGCCAAAGAACTTTCTAGCGCTAAGGATACGATTTCTGGGCATTGGGAGATGATGGGCGCGCCCGTTCTTTTTGAATGGGGGTATTTTAAAGACAAAAATGATTCGTTTCCTAAAGAAATTTTAGATGAAATCATGCACAAAACTAAGATTAAGGGCTATTTGGGGAATTGCCACGCATCAGGGACAGAAATCATTAAAGATTTAGGCGAAAAGCATTTAGAAACTCTATACCCCATTTTTTACACTTCAGCGGATTCGGTGTTTCAAATCGCTGTGCATGAAGAAAAGTTTGGGCTGGATAACTTATACGCTCTTTGTGAAGAAGCGTTTCAAATTCTAGAGCCCTTAAAGATCGCTAGAGTGATCGCACGCCCCTTTATTGGCACCAATAGAGAGAATTTCAAACGCACCGCCAATCGCAAAGACTATGCGATAAAGCCCCATAAAAAATTGCTTTTTGAAACATTCATTGAAGAAAAACAAGGCGAAGTCATTAGCATTGGGAAAATCGCTGATATTTACGCTCATGTGGGGATCACTCAAAAGTTCAAAGCCGGTAGCTTAATGGAATTATGCGATGTGACTTTAGAGCAGGTCAAAAACGCTAAAAACAACAGCTTGATTTTTACGAATTTTGTGCATTTTGATAGCGATTATGGACATCGGCGCGATATTAGCGGGTACGCTAACGCTTTAGAGTATTTTGATTCGCGCTTAAAAGAGGTTTTAGACAATTTAAGGGAAAACGATTTGCTCATTCTTTGCGCCGATCATGGGTGCGATCCCAGCTTTAAAGGCACCGATCACACACGAGAATACATTCCTGTTTTGTTTTATCACAAAGATTTACAACCAGCCTTTTTAGGCAAGAGCGAGACTTTTGCGGATATTGGGCAGAGTATCGCTCACTTTTTGGGATTAAGCCCCCTAGATTATGGCAAAAACTTATTAAACTTTAAAGGACAACCATGACCCCTCACATTAATGCTAAAATCGGCGATTTTTATCCTCAATGCCTTTTATGCGGCGATCCCTTAAGGGTGAGCTACATTGCGAAAAATTTTTTACAAGACGCTAAAGAGATCACGAATGTGCGTAACATGCTAGGCTTTAGCGGGAAGTATAAGGGTAGGGGGATTTCTTTAATGGGGCATGGCATGGGCATTGCGTCATGCACGATTTATGTTACCGAACTCATTAAAACCTATCAGGTTAAAGAGCTTTTAAGGATTGGCACTTGCGGGGCGATTAGCCCAAAAGTTGGTCTGAAAGACATTATCATGGCCACTGGAGCTTCAACGGATTCTAAAACCAATCGGGTGCGTTTTTTAAACCACGATTTGAGCGCAACGCCTGATTTTGAATTGAGTTTAAGAGCGTATCAAACAGCAAAGCGTTTGGGCATTGATTTGAAAGTGGGTAATGTTTTTTCAAGCGATTTTTTCTATTCTTTTGAAACGCATGCCTTTGATTTGATGGCCCAATACAACCATTTGGCTATTGAAATGGAAGCGGCAGGGTTATACGCCACGGCGATGGAATTGAACGCTAAGGCTTTATGCTTATGTTCAGTTTCGGATCACTTAATCACTAAAGAAGCCTTAAGCCCTAAAGAAAGAATAGAAAGCTTTGATAACATGATAATTCTGGCTTTAGAGATGATGAGTTAGCCTTTTTTGTTGCCCCCATAAGTTAAGGATAAACTTTTAAGGAAAACCCTTAAAGCTAAAAGCCTTAAGGGAACTTTGGAAAAACAAAAGCTATCGTTTTACAGAAACTTCGTTTGACAAAACTACCGCTTCAATAAAACAACCACTTTACACCCCAAAAACGAAATTTCAAGGTATAATGTTTTCCAAGAGTTTTTGCCATGTTTGGTAGCCATGACAAACTCCTTTTATGGATTTATCCCCATAATTGCACTTATGGGGGCGTTTATTTTACAACAATCTTTCTAAAACCAAATCCCAATCAATTAAAAACACTCTTAAAAGCTTGATTGAGCGCATCAAAACACCCTAAAACTTTTTTTGAAATTCAATAAATTTATGATAAAATTAAACGCATTGTAAATAAATTCTCATTTTGATACATTTTTTACAATAAAACATTACTTTAAGGAACATCTTATGAAAAAAACGAAAAAAACGATTCTACTTTCTCTAACTCTTGCGGCATCACTCTTGCATGCTGAAGACAACGGCGTTTTTTTAAGCGTGGGCTATCAAATCGGTGAAGCGGTTCAAAAAGTGAAAAACGCCAACAAGGTGCAAAAACTTTCAGACTCTTATGAACAATTAAGCAAGCTTTTAGCCAACGATAATGGCACTAGCTCAAAAACAAGCGCGCAAGCGATCAACCAAGCGGTTAATAATTTGAACGAACGCGCAAAAACTTTAGCCGGTGGGACAACCAATTCCCCTGCCTATCAAGCCACGCTTTTAGCGTTGAGATCGGTGTTAGGGTTATGGAATAGCATGGGTTATGCGGTCATATGCGGAGGCTATACCAAAAGTCCAGGCGAAAACAATCAAAAAAATTTCCACTACACCGATGAGAATGGCAACGGCACTACAATCAATTGCGGTGGGAGCACAAATAGTAATGGCACTCATAGTTCTAATGGCACAAATACATTAAAAGCAGAAAAAAATGTTTCTCTATCTATTGAGCAATATGAAAAAATCCATGAAGCCTATCAAATCCTTTCAAAAGCTTTAAAACAAGCTGGGCTTGCTCCTTTAAATAGCAAAGGGGAAAAATTAGAAGCGCATGTAACCACATCAAAGTATCAACAAGATAATCAAACTAAAACGACAACTTCTGTTATTGATACGACTAATGATGCGCAAAATCTTTTGACTCAAGCGCAAACGATTGTCAATACCCTTAAAGATTATTGCCCCATGTTGATAGCGAAATCTAGTAGTGGTAGTAGTGGAGCCAATAATGCCCCTTCATGGCAAATAGCCGGTGGCGGCAAAAATTCATGCGCGACTTTTGGTGCGGAGTTTAGTGCCGCTTCAGACATGATTAATAATGCGCAAGAAATCGTTAAAAGAACCCAACAACTCAGCGCCAACCAACCAAAAAATATCACACAACCCCAAAATCTCAACCTTAACACCCCTAGCAGTCTTACGGCTTTAGCTCAAAAAATGCTCAAAAACGCTCAATCTCAAGCAGAAATTTTAAAGCTGGCTAATCAAGTGGAGAGCGATTTTAACAAACTTTCTTCAGGCTATCTTAAAGACTACATAGGGAAATGCGATGCGAGCGCTATAAGCAGTGCGAATATGACAATGCAAAATCAAAAGAACAATTGGGGGAACGGGTGTGCTGGCGTGAAAGAAACCCTAACTTCGTTAAAAGCAAGCGCCGCTGATTTTAACAACCAAACGCCACAACTCGATCAAGCGCAAACCCTAGCCAATACCCTTATTCAAGAACTTGGCAACAACCCTTTTAGGAATATGGGCATGATCGCTTCTTCAACCACGAATAACGGCGCCTTGAATGGCTTTGGCGTGCAAGCGGGCTATAAGCAATTTTTTGGAGAAAAGAAAAGATGGGGGTTAAGGTATTATGGTTTCTTTGATTACAACCACGCCTATATCAAATCCAGCTTTTTTAATTCGGCTTCTGATGTGTGGACTTATGGGGTGGGTAGCGATTTATTGTTTAATTTCATCAATGATAAAAACACCAACTTTTTAGGCAAGAATAACCAGATTTCTTTTGGGCTTTTTGGTGGCATCGCGCTAGCAGGGACTTCATGGCTTAATTCTCAATTCGTGAATTTAAAAACCATCAGCAATGTCTATAGCGCTAAAGTGAATACGGCTAACTTCCAATTTTTATTCAATTTGGGCTTGAGAACCAATCTCGCTAGGCCTAAGAAAAAAGATAGTCATCATGCGGCTCAACATGGCATGGAATTGGGCGTGAAGATCCCTACCATTAACACGAATTATTATTCTTTTCTAGACACTAAACTAGAATATAGGAGGCTTTATAGCGTGTATCTCAATTATGTGTTTGCCTATTAAAAACTCTCTTTTTTAAAAAAGGGGGGGTTAAACTTCTAAAAAACCTAAAAAGTTTCAAAAAACAATCATTAAACCCTAAAAAAGAAATTTTAAGGTATAATGTTTCCGCCATTTTTATTTTTCGTTTTTAGTTTTCCATGGCAAACTCCTTTTTAGAATTTACCCCCATAATCGCTCTTATGGGGGTTATTTTGCAACAATCTTTCTTAAAACCAATGCTCATCAAAAAACGCTCCCTCAAAAACCATTAAAGAGTGAAATTACCTTACAAGATGAGCTTTTTTGCGATTTTCGTTAAAATGATTATTTTTTAGCGGAGTTTTTAAAAAAAAGGGTTTTTTACTCACTTCTTTTGATTGAAACAACACAATCAAGCGTCTTAAGGCAATTTAAAATAAAATAGCGCTAGCATGACCCCAAAGCCCCTTATTAAATTAATCTATACCAAATAGTAAGGAGTTATCTAACATGGGGTTTTTCAAGCTTAAAGAACACAACACTAACATTGCCACCGAGTTTAGAGCGGGTTTAACGACTTTTATCACCATGATTTACATCGTGCCCTTAAACGCTCTTATCCTTTCTCACGCCAACATGCCTTATGAAGCCCTTTTGAGTGCTACGGCCATTATCACTATCTTATCGAGCGTGTTTAACGGATTGTGGGCAAACACCCCCATCGCTATGAGCGTGGGCTTAGGGTTATCGGCTTATTTTAGCTTCGGGTTAGTTCAAGGGCTAAAACTCCCTTGGCAGAGCGCTTTAGGCATCGTAGCGCTCTCGGGAGCGATTTTTGTGATTTTGTCTTTCACTAAATTTAGAAGTTGGGTCATGCGAAGCATTCCTAGCGATTTAAGGCGTGCGGTGAGCGCGGGGATAGGGGCTTTTATCGCATTTATTGGCCTTAAAGAAATGCATATTGTCGTTACCCATAAGGCTACGCTTGTAACCTTAGGCGATTTTGGCGATCCGCATGTGTTATTGGGGGTTGTGGGGATCGTTTTAACTTTCGCGCTCTACACGCTCAAAATCAGGGGTTCTTTTATTATAGCGGTCTTAATCACTTCCATTCTCGCATGGGTTTTAAAGCTAGCCCCTTACCCTAGCGAGTTTTTTTCCATGCCCGCTAGCATTAGCCCTATCGCCTTTCAATTAGACTTTAAGGGCATTTTTTTTGATGCGAGTGGGGCTTTCACTTTAGCGTTAGTGCCAGTCATCATCACTTTTTTTGTAACCGATTTGTTTGATTCTTTAGGCACGCTTGCAGGGATTGGCCACAAGACTGATTTTTTCAATGATGAAGAAAAAAACAAGGAATTGGAAAAGACTTTGGAAGCGGATGCGGTGGCTTCTTTAGGGAGCGCGGTGGTGGGCGTTTCTACTACGACCGCTTTTATAGAGAGCGCAAGTGGGGTTGAAGAGGGGGGCCGCACAGGGCTGACAGCGGTTTTTACCGGATTATTTTTTGTTTTAACGCTCTTTTGCTTGCCTCTTTTAAAAGCTATTCCTAGCAATGCGATTTATCCGGTGCTGGTGGTAGTAGGGGTTTTGATGTTTAGCGTGTTAGAGGGGGTGAATTTTAAAGACATGGCCATTAGCGTTTCCACTTTTTTAACCGTGGTGATGATGCCCTTAACCTTCTCCATTGCCGATGGCTTAGCCTTTGGCTTTTTGTCTTATAGTATCATCAAATTGGTTCAAAAAGACTTCAAAGCACTCAATTCAGGCATCATCATTCTCTGCATCATTTCTGTTTCTGTATTTATCTTTCGTTAAGCTCTTTTTAAGGGGCTTTGCATTTTTTACTCATTTCATGCCTCTTTTTCTTTATTTAGACAGATTATTATCTTAAAATAATTGTAATATCATTATTATTATATCAACTCAATAAAAAAGGAGAAGGTATGCAAAAAACTTCTAACACTCTGGCGCTGGGGAGCATCTAACTAA
>NZ_MTWR01000038.1:0-34591 GCF_001998165.1 Helicobacter pylori
GTTTAAAGCGGTTTGGATGATCTGATAAGCTTGGTTGAGTTTTTGGTATTCATCAATGGATAGGATGCCATTGGGGCCTGTCCCGTATGCTTGATTGCAAGTGGTGGTGGTCCCATTAAGGGCTGGTGTGTTACCAAACGATTGGTAGCTTTGATTGTTGGTAGGGCCAGGGCCGCAGCCAATAAATAGGGCTATGACTTGCCACATGCCCACAGCGGCGTTGAGCGCTAAAGCCACAGCTTGATAGGCCGGAGAAGTGGTGGTAGCGCTAGTGAGGTTGATCGCGCTTGAGCTTAGATTGTCAATCGCACCGGTAATCGCGCTTGGCGTGCTGGCTAGATTGACTAAGGAATTTAAGTAATTGTATTGGTTTAAAAGGTTACTTAAGTTATCGTATCTGTCTGCAAGATTTTGCAATGCTCCAGTGTTTTTCACTTGTTGGACCGCTTCACCGATTTGATAGCCCACGCTCATGTAAAATCCATCGTCTTCAGCCCTTGATAATGAGAGCATGAGAGAAAGAGAGAGCAAGAGAGATTTTTTGATTTTCATGTTTTCTCCTTTTATTAGATTTTTCTTGATTTCACATTCCCATGATAGCCATGTTTATGAAATTTCGCCATTTTACCATAAAGTGCTTATTCTTAGCTTAAAATTTATATTTTGAAAAAAAAAAAAAAAAACAATTTTAAGTATTTTTTACAATAAAATATCACAGAGCTTGATTTAAGGAAAGGAATTTTATCCGGTTTGAAATTGGTTTTTAAATCTTTGGTTACAATCAAGCCATTTTAATGGGAAAGAAAGGCATGTTGGAAAAGATACAAAAAGAATGGTTGAGCAATGTTCAAAAAGATTTGCTGTCTGGTTTTGTGGTGGGGCTTTCTGTGATCCCAGAGACGGCCGGTTTTGCGATCATGGTGGGTTTAGATGTGGGCGTGGCGTTTTATACGACCTTTTATATGGCTTTTGTGTTGTCTCTTTTTGGGGCTAGAAAGGCGATGATTAGCGCAGCGGCCGGTTCAGTGGCGCTCATTTTAGTGGGCGTGGTTAAAAATTATGGGCTTGAATACGCGGGCATGGCGACTCTTATGGCAGGAATGTTGCAAATTCTTTTAGGCTATTTGAAAATAGGGAATCTTTTAAAATTTATCCCCCAATCGGTGATGTATGGCTTTGTGAACGCGCTAGGCATTTTGCTTTTAATGGAGCAATTCAAATTCCTTCAAAACCAAAATTTAGGGGTGTTTGTCTTGCTCGCTATTGGGATATTGATTATTTACCTCTTCCCTTTAATCACTAAAAAAATCCCCTCTAATTTAATCTGTATCCTTGCAATCAGCGCAATCGCTTTAATTTTTGATATGCATGCGCCGAATTTGGGGAGCATTGAGCAAGGGGTTTCAGGCTTTCATTTCATCATTATCCCCAAAAATTTGGATTTTAAAATGGTGGTAGGATTGTTGCCTTACGCTCTTTCTTTAGCGCTAGTGGGCACGATAGAAAGCTTATTGACGGCTAAAACTTTAGATGTTATTTTAAAAGACGGCGTGAGCGATAAGAATAAAGAAACTAAAGCGCAAGGCTTGGGGAATATCATCTCAGGGCTTTTGGGGGGAATGACAGGGTGCGCTTTAGTGGGGCAGTCTATCATTAACGCAAAATCCGGGGCCAAAACAAGGCTTTCTACTTTTTTTGCCGGCTTTTCTTTAATGGTGCTAATATTAGTGTTTAATGAATACGTGGTTAAGATCCCTATTGTGGCGGTTGTGGCGGTGATGGTGATGATTTCTTTCACCACTTTTAATTTCCAATCCATTATTAACATTAAAAAAATCAAGCTCTATGACACGCTGAACATGCTCTTAGTCGTGGCGGTGGTTTTATACACGCATAATTTAGCGATAGGGGTTGTGGTGGGGGTTTTAGTCAATGCGTTATGGATCAAATCTAAAGGGATTGCATGAATTTTTGCTATAAAGAAGCTAGAAAAAAGATGAGTTAAAAGTATGGCTCCAGATGTAGGATTCGAACCTACGACCAAGCGGTTAACAGCCGCCTACTCTACCGCTGAGCTAATCTGGAATTTCGCTCAAAAACAAAAAGAAATTTTAGTGTGTTTTTTGTAAAAAGTCAAGTAAAATGATGCCGTTATTCACTTGAGAGCCAAAAAATTGGCTTTGTTCTCATTAGTAATGAGAACCGATTCAATATCAATAGGCCAAAACATAATTGAAATACACGCTATAAAGTCTTCTATAGGCTAATTTAGCGCCCATGAAAGAATAGTAATTCGTGTTGATGGTGGGGATTTTCACGCCTAATTCAACGCCATGGTGAATCCCTTGAAGCCTTAAACCGGTATTGAATAAGAATTGGAAATTGGTGTTGTTGATTTTGGCGCTGTAGGCGCTATTGGTGATTTTTAAATTCGCAGATTGGTTGTTAAGCCATGTCGTTCCCGCTAATGCGATGCCCCCAAAAATGCCAAAAGAGACTTTGCGGTTTTTATCGGATCCGCCATTGATGAAGTTCAATAAAAGATCACTGCCCGCACCATAAGTGAAAACATTGGAAGCGGAGTTAAAAAAGTTGGATTTGATATAGGCATGGTTGTAATCAAAAAAGGCATAATACCGGATCCCAAAAAATTTATTTTTCCCAAAGAATTGCTTATAGCCTAATTGCACGCCCACGCCATTCATCGCCCCGTTATTGCTTTGAGAGTTGATTAATCCCACGCTTCTAAAGGGGTTATGGCCAAACTCTTTGGTGGTAGTTTGGAATTGAGAATATTGGGTTTCGTTGAGAGAATAACTATAGCTAGACCGGCTCACCAAACTGTGAAACCCTTTAGAATTAGGCGTTTTTTGAAGGGTGTTATAGATGGTTGCTAAATTGTCCCCTTTGAGGTAAGAGATAGTGTTATTGATAACGCTTGAGACTTGATTAAGGTTTTTATTGAAATCAGCGTTGGTAAACGCGCTTTGTTGGTTTGGATTTTCTGGGCTAGTTCTTCGGGCTTCTGCGGCGGCTTTTTTAGCGCTATCAATCATGCTGTTTATGGCGTTAAAGGTGTTGCCAAAAATAGCGCATGCGTTCCCGCTTGCATTAATACCCCATGGTTTGCCATTGCCTCCGTCTATTCCTGGGCATTGGCTTTGAAGGGTGGTAATAATGGTGCTAGCTTGAGTTAAAAGCTGATCGTAGTCATTTCCAATCGTGAGATTATTGTTTTTATTCTCTAGGGTGTTTTGGAGCAATTGAGAAATCGCATTGATTTTGTTGTATTCGCTAGTAGATAGCGTGCCATTGGCTAAATTAGAGGCTATCACTTGCCACATGCCCACCGCAGAGCTGAGCGCTGAGGACACGGCTTGATTAGCGCTATTGGGGGTCGTTTTTAATCTGCTAGCGCTCTCTTTTAGATTATTAATCGCTTGAGCGGTGCTTGAATTGGTGTTAGAGGCCGTTTGTTTGAGCTCGTTATAGCGGGTTAAAAGATTGTTCAAATTTTCGTAAGCGTTGGAGACTTTTTGGATTTCGCCGGTGTTTTTCACCATTTGCGCGGCTTCGCCGATTTGATAGCCCACGCTCATAAAAACGCCGTCATTTTCAGCGAGGAGCGATGACGCCATAAGAGAAAGTAAAATCGTTTTTTTCATAAAATGTTCCTTAAAGTAATGTTTTGTTTGTAAAATCGTATCAAATTGAAACTTTATTTACGATGCGTTTAAATTATGCCATAAATTTATTGAATTTTTAATAAAATTGAGCAAAAATTAAGAAATTTTGCTTTTTTTTGGATTTAAAAAAAGGTTTTTGATAGTGAAAAATGTTTTAAGTATTTTTAAATTTCACCGCTTAAGGGGATCGGGGCTAAAAATTTTCAAAGCGTTTTGCAAATCCTCTTTGGTGTCAATGCCCACGCTTTGGCTTTGAACGATTTTTACTGCAATCTTTTTTTGGTAATACAAAGCCCTTAATTGCTCTAATTTTTCTGTATCCTCTAAAACGCAAGGTTTTAAAGCGCATAATTCTTCTAATATTTCTCTGCTATGAAACCCATAGATACCGATATGCCCTAAAAGGGGGGTTTGGCGTTTCGCATCAAAATCTCGTAAAAAGGGGATAAGGGAGCGCGAAAAATACAAGGCGTTATTTTGGCTATCTAAAACCACCTTGACTAAATTGGGGCTTTTGGCTTGCTCTTCATCAATGACTTTAGCGCAAGTCGCCATGAAAGGGGCGTTTTTGGTGGCTTCTAATAAGGCTAAAATGACTTCTTTTTCCAAAAAAGGCTCATCGCCTTGCAAGTTTAAAACCCTTTCATCGTTTTTTAACCCTAAAATTCGCGCCGCTTCCAAACAGCGTTCCGTGCCGCTATTATGGTGTTTGGAGGTTAGCACCGCTTTAATGTGGAATTTTTGGCATGTTTGCATGATGCTTTCATCGTCGCAAGCGACTACGCATTCATCTACTAGATTCGCATTTTTAGCGCAACGCACTACCATAGGCAAGCCAAAAATATCTTCTAGCACTTTATTTTCAAAACGACTGGATTTTAACCTAGCAGGAATGATAATCATCTTTAAACCTTTTTAAGCCAAAATAGGGGATTTTATGGTATTATACCCATTAAAAGCTTATTCCTTTTATTGTAGGGGTTTAGGCTATTGAACTTTAGGAGTTTTAATGATATTAAGAGCGAGCGTGTTGAGCGCGTTACTTCTTGTAGGCTTAGGGGCAGCCCCTAAACATTCAGTTTCAGCTAATGACAAACGGATGCAAGATAATTTAGTGAGCGTGATTGAAAAACAAACCAATAAAAAGGTGCGTATTTTAGAAGTCAAACCTTTAAAATCCAGTCAGGATTTAAAAATGGTCGTTATTGAAGATCCGGACACTAAATACAATATCCCGCTTGTAGTGAGTAAGGATGGCAATTTAGTCATAGGGCTTAGCAACATATTCTTTAGCAATAAAAGCGATGATGTGAAATTAGTTGCAGAAACCAATCAAAAAATCCAAGCCCTTAACGCCACCCAACAAAACAGCGCGAAATTGAACGCTATTTTTAATGAAATACCGGCTGATTATGCGATAGAGTTGCCCTCTACTAACGCTGCAAATAAGGATAAAATCCTTTATATTGTCTCTGATCCCATGTGCCCGCATTGCCAAAAAGAGCTCACTAAACTCAGGGATCACTTAAAAGAAAACACCGTGAGAATGGTTGTAGTGGGGTGGCTTGGGGTCAATTCGGCTAAAAAAGCGGCTTTGATTCAAGAAGAAATGGCGAAAGCTAGGGCTAGAGGAGCGAGCGTGGAAGATAAAATCTCTATTCTTGAAAAGATTTATTCCACCCAATACGATATTAACGCTCAAAAAGAGCCTGAAGATTTACGCACTAAAGTGGAAAATACCACTAAAAAGATTTTTGAATCTGGCGTGATCAAGGGTGTGCCTTTCTTATACCACTATAAGACATGATATAAGGTTACTCTCATGAAAAAACCCTATAGAAAGATTTCTGATTATGCGATCGTGGGTGGTTTGAGTGCGTTAGTGATGGTGAGCATTGTGGGGTGTAAGAGCAATGCCGATGACAAACCAAAAGAGCAAAGCTCTTTAAGTCAAAGCGTTCAAAAAGGTGCGTTTGTGATTTTAGAAGAGCAAAAGGATAAATCTTACAAGGTTGTTGAAGAATACCCCAGCTCAAGAACCCACATCATAGTGCGCGATTTGCAAGGCAATGAACGCGTGTTAAGCAATGAAGAGATTCAAAAGCTCATTAAAGAAGAAGAAGCTAAAATTGATAACGGCACGAGCAAGCTTATCCAGCCTAATAATGGGGGAGGGAGTAATGAAAGCTCAGGCTTTGGCTTGGGGAGTGCGATTTTAGGGAGTGCGGCGGGGGCGATTTTGGGGAGTTATATCGGCAATAAGCTTTTCAATAACCCTAATTACCAGCAAAACGCCCAACGGACCTACAAATCCCCACAAGCTTACCAACGCTCTCAAAATTCCTTTTCTAAAAGTGCACCTAGCACTTCAAGCATGGGCGGAGCGAGTAAGGGACAGAGCGGGTTTTTTGGCTCTAGTAGGCCTACTAGCTCGCCGGCGGTAAGCTCTGGGACAAGGGGCTTTAACTCATAATTTAATTGATTCAAGGCTAAAAAATGCAAGTGATTCCTTTAAAACCTTTAGACAATAAGATCTTAGAAGAAATTGGCTTAGACTGGCACACTAATGACGATACATCGGCTTATATCGCTGATGAAATGGTGGTTGTCTCTCAAAAAGAAGCGGACGCTTATTATGACGCTTGTAATGAGCTTTATGACATGTTTGTAGAGACGGCTGAAGAGGCCATTAAAAACGATCGCTTTTTTGAATTGGATATTCCTAACGCGCTCATTCCTATGATCAAACAGAGTTTTGAAGAGGAAGTGCATTGGCATATTTACGGGCGTTTTGATTTGGCTGGGGGGCTTGATGGCAAGCCGATTAAATTACTGGAATTTAACGCTGATACCCCTACCATGCTTTATGAAACCGCGCTGATTCAATGGGCGTTACTCAAAGCCAATGGCTATGATGAAAACAAGCAATTCAATAACCTTTATGATGCGCTTGGCGAGAATTTTAAACGCATGGTAACTTTGGGCGAAGACACGAGCCGTTTTGAGGAAATGTATGAGGGGTGGAAAATCCTTTTTTCAAGCGTTAGGGGGAATATTGAAGAAGAGCGCACCATGCGTTTTTTGCAAGACGCTGCTCAGAGCGTGGGGTTTGAAACGGATTTTTCTTACATTGATGAGGTGGAGTTTAATGTAGAAGAGGGCGTGTTTAAAAACGGCTTGAATTATGAGTTTTTATTCAAATTAATCCCATGGGAAAACATCGCTATTGATGAGCCAGAATTAGCCCTTTTGATGCAAGGCATGATGGAAAACAAAAACACGATTTTTTTAAACCCGGCTTATACGATCCTTTTCCAATCCAAGCGTTTTTTAAAACTTTTATGGGACAGATACCCTAACCACCCCTTATTGTTAGAAACGAGCTATGAACCTTTGGCCCATAAAAAGCAAATCAAAAAAGTGGCTTTTGGTAGGGAAGGGGCGAATAGTGAAATCTTTGAAGCTTCCATGCAATCGCTTTTGAAAACGGACGGCGTTTATTCTAACCACAAACCTATTTATCAAGAGTTTTACGAGCTCAATTCGCATAACGGGTTGTATTATCAGCCTAATGTGTTTTTTGCTTATGAATCTTGTGCGTTAGGGTTTAGAAAAGGGGGGTTAATTTTGGATAATTTTTCTAAATTCGTGAGCCATAGGTTGCAATAATGACGGCAATGATGCGTTATTTTCACATCTATGCGACCACTTTTTTCTTCCCTTTGGCGCTTCTTTTTGCGGTTAGTGGGCTTTCATTGCTCTTTGGGGTGCGCCAAGACACTGGTGCTACTATCAAAGAGTGGGTTTTAGAAAAATCCTTAAAAAAAGAAGAACGATTGGATTTTTTGAAAGACTTTCTAAAAGAAAACCATATCGCTACGCCTAAAAAGATAGAGCCTAGAGAGCATAGGGGAGCGTTAATCATTGGCACGCCTTTGTATGAAATCAACCTTGAAACTAAAGGCGATCAAACAAAAATCAAAACCATTGAAAGGGGCTTTTTAGGTGCGCTCATCATGCTGCATAAGGCTAAAGTGGGCGTTGTGTTTAAGGTGCTTTTGGGGATTTTTTGCGTGTTTTTATTGTTGTTTTATTTGAGCGCATTTTTAATGGTAGCTTTTAAGGACACTAAACGCATGTTTATAAGCGTTTTGATAGGGAGTATCGTTTTCTTTGGAGCGATCTATTGGTCTTTGTAGGGTTTAAAATATTAGCTCTGTTTTGGATATTGGTTATGAAATCTAAAAAATGCCTTTGGGTGTTTTGACAACCAAAATAAAAAAGCTTTCGTAAGCGATAATTTCTCATAACGCGCTCTTAGGGGATTAGGAGAATTTAGTTTTGGGTTTGAAGAAGGGCGTTAAAGCGTAAAATATCCCCTTATGAGTTTTAAAAACCCCATTTTTTAAAAAATTAAAGAATAACTAAACCAACAAACCCCTAAAACTCTATCTTTAAACTAAAAGCGTTTTTATCTGTCTCATCTGACAACAATTTTTAAAAGAACGCTTGAAATTTAACTATTTTTCATTATTTTTATCAAGTCTTTTTATAGCGTGTGCATACCGCTTTATTATCGTGTGATTCGTGTTTGTAGCGTGCTTATAATAGCAACCACGCTAAAAGCCATAAATTGAAGCCATTGAAAAACACAACCAAACGCATATCTATCCCATAGTGCAAAAACACGCTAAAACATTTTTATAGGACTTTTAAACCTAAAACCCACTTCAAGCTAACCTAAATAAAAATTTATACTATAAAAACACGCTAACAAACACAACCAAACAACCGCAAAAAACATTCAAAAAGTTTTCTTTTTGAAAATAGACAAATCCCTAAAAACACTAAAGATCAAAAATTAATAGGGTGGGTTTCTGCTTTAGCTCTTAAAACAGAGCCAAATCTTTGAAAAGTTTTGAGTCAAACACGATGATAATTTAGGGGGATTGATTGAATTTTTCAATACCCCCTAAGTTTGGTGAGATTTTCGCATGCTTGTTTCATGCCCAGCTTACAACCCTTGTCATAAATCATTATGGCGTTTTCTTTATCTTTCATGTTGTAATACATGCCCGCTAGAGCGAAGCAACCCACTTCATCGCCCATATCGCAACCCCTTTCATAATTATCAAGGGCTTTCCTCAAGTCTTTTGGAACGGCGTCCCCTTGGGAATACATAAAGCCCATCCTAGAGCAACTCACCGCGCTCCCCATATCGCATGCTTGCTTGAAATAATTAAAAGCCTTTTGGGGATCTTTTTTGACATACCTGCCTAACATATACATAGAGCCTAAACTCGCGCAACCACCAGAATTGTTTAAAGCACAAGCTTTTTGCAAATAATCAAACGCCACTTCAAAATCTTCATCAAGCCCTGCATCGCCATTTTCAAACAAACTCCCTAACGCGCGACAAGCCTGCCCATCGTCCAATCGGCACGCTTTCAAATAATAAATCACGGCTTTATGGTTGCTTTGTTTGACTTCTAAAAAGCCTTTTTCATAAGCCACGCCCAAAACATAACACCCCTTAGCCATATCAAAATTGCAGCTTTTTTGATAGTAGGTAACCGCTTGAGCGGCATTGCCTTTGATTTTTCGGTCATAAATAATGCCTAAATTGTAGCAACTCTCAGGGTGTTTTAAAACGCACGCCTTAGCATAAGCGTCAATGGCTTCTTGATAATTTTGAGCCGTGCCTAACCCCTCATCATAAAGCCCCCCTAAACCAAAACACCCTTCCCTATCATCAGCCTGGCATGCGGTTTTATAATATTCTAGGGCTTTTTTATAATCTATTCTAGTGCCTTGCCCGTTTTCATAAATGATTCCTAATTGCGTGCAACCTTCACTCACCCCATCGTTGCATGCTTTTTTAAAATAAGATGTAGCTTTAGAATAATTCCCGCTTTTATAGGCTCTTTCAGCAACCCCCAAAAAACTATTGTCTTGTTTCCCCCATAAATGGGCATTCAAAAAAAATAACCCACAAACTAATATTTTTAAAATTTTGACACTCATTTCTACCTTCTTTTATAATTTTAATCCTTGAGAGCGCTCAATCAGACTTTTTTAAATAACAAAAAAACAAAAATACAACGCCTTATTTTAGCATAAATCAAGCGCTTTGATTAAGGCTTAAGAGAATCCTTACGCTCTTCTTTATGCTCTAAAGAGGTGATGTAAAGGTAAATCGCTTGGATTTCTTCTAAATTGAGATTGTATTTAGGCATCATGCCTTTACCTAAACTCAAAGCGTCTTTAAAGGTTTTAAAATCCAAATGGTTGATTTTAGGGGCGTAGAGGATTTTTTTTTCGCCTTTTTCATAATAAAAGGTGATTTCTTGTTGTTCGCCTTTAATGCCATGGCATTTCGCGCACGCAACACCCCTAGGGTTTTTATAAAGAGCCATCCCGTATTCCAAATCAGAGATGAAATCCGCTTCTTTAGCGCTCAAACTTAACCACCACCAAAACAAAACTAGCGCGATAAACAAACGCATTAAAACAACTGCGCCTTTTCTAAAATCTCTTTCGCCCCGCTTTGCAAAAATTCTTCTAAAAGCTCTTGAACTAAATCAAACGCTTTAGTTTTATCCCCTTGTTTTTCTTTAGTGATGACTTCTTTTCCGTTAGGCAAGCCTAAAACCGCCTGGATTTTAACCCTATCACCTATTAAACTCGCATGCACGCCTATAGGGATCTGACACCCCCCATTAAGCCCCTTAATAAACGCCCTTTCTAAATGGCAACAAAACGCGCTTTTTGCATCGTTGAGTTTTTGAAGCGTAATAAAATGCTTGTGGTTTTTGAGCATTTCTACCCCTAAAGCCCCCTGACCCATGCTAGGAATCATTTCTTCTACGCTAAAAGCCTTGCGGTATTTCGCCCCTTGAACGTTTAAGCGACACAACCCGGCTTCAGCCAAAATGATAGCGTCAAATTCTCCGCATTCAAGCTTTTTCAAACGGGTTTGGACATTCCCCCTTAAGCTTTCTGTGTCTAGATCCTGGCGCTTCAGTTTGATCTGCATGGAGCGCCTTAAAGAAGTCGTGCCAACCTTGGCTCCTTTAGGCAAGCTCATCAAATCAGGGAATTTCACGCTCAAAAAAGTGTCCCTCACATCAGCCCTTTTAGTGATGCATGCCAAGTCCAACCCCTTTTCAAACACGACCGGCACATCTTTTAAAGAATGCACCGCCAAATCAATTTCACCTTTTAAAAGCAATTCTTCCAATTCCTTAGTGAATAGCCCCTTACCGCCGATCTTATTTAAAGGCGCGTCTAAAATCTTATCGCCTGTGGTTTTAACGATTCGAATCTCGCTTTCCATAGAGCATTCTTTTTTCAGGCGTTCTTTAATGTGATTCGCTTGCCATAAGGCCAATTCGCTCCCCCTAGAGCCAATCACTAATTTTTCCATTCCCTCCCCCTTATTCGCTCGCTAACATTTCTAAAATTTTTTCTTCTAATTCGGTGTCTTTGATCGTTTGTTTTTCTAAATTAGCGCGTTTGACGCATTCAAATTCCTTGCTCTCTAAAGTTTGCTTCCCAACAATCAAGGCTAATCGTTCCCCAATCAATTCAAAATCCCTCATCTTTGCCCCAAAACGCGCGTCTCTGTCATCTAACAGCGCATCAACGCCCTTTTGGATCAACCTTTCATACACTTCAAAAGCGAGTTTTTTTTGCGCTTCATCTTTCCAATTAGAAACCACGATCACCACATCAAAAGGAGCGGTATTTTTCGTCCACACACAGCCTAGATCATCGCTTTTTTGCTCTAAAATCGCGCTGAGCAACCGGCTAATGCCTATCCCATAGCACCCCATTTCAAAAAATTGCTCCTTGCCATTCTTATCCAAGAAACTCGCCTTCAAGCTTTTAGCATAGCCTTGCCCGAGTTTGAAAATATGCCCCACTTCCAAACTCTTATGGTATTTCAACGCTCCTTGACAATTAGGGCAACGATCGCTCTCTTTAACCTGGACAATATCCGCATAAACAAGGTTTTCAAACCCTTTTAAATCCACGCCCACCGCATGAAAATCCTTTTCATTAGCCCCAACGATCAAGCAATCGCTCTCTTTTAAATCTTCATCAAAAATGATATAAGAAACATGCTTTTTCAAGCCATAAGGCCCTATAAAGCCCGCTATTAGCCCTGCGTGGTTTAAATCTTCTTCATTGGCCTCTCTTAATTCTAGAGCGTTCGCTCCTATAATGTTCAAGGCGTTCAGGGCTTTAGTCTCTTCTAAATTGTCATCGCCCCTAACAAAAAAGCACGCTAGGGTTTCTTTATCTTTATGGATCACTTTTTTAATGATCGCTTTTAAAACAAAATAAGGCTCTGTTTTAAAGAACTCCGCCACGCTTTGAGCGCTGGTGGTATTAGGGGTAGGGAATTTCGCTAATTGCGCTTTGGGGACATTTAAAGGCTCAGGCCTTTTAGAGCGTTTAGCGATTTCAATATTGGCGGCATAATCGCAATTTTGACACACCACGATCGTGTCTTCCCCGCATTCTGTTAAAACGACAAATTCCCTGCTTTTACTCCCTCCAATCGCCCCGCTATCCGCTTCCACGATGCGAAAATCCAAACCCAAATCGCTTAAAATTTCTTTATAAGCGCTCTGCGTGTTTAAAAATTCCTTATCCAAGCTTTCAGTATCTTCATGAAAGCTATAACCATCTTTCATGATAAATTCCCTCGCTCTCACCAGCCCAAATCTTGGGCGGATTTCATCACGGAATTTCGTGTGGATTTGATAGAGATGCACGGGTAATTGCTTGTAGCTTTTGATGAAATTAGCGGCAATTTCGGTGATATTTTCTTCTAAAGTGGGGCTTAAAACAAAATCATTGTCTTTTCGGTCTTTAAAAACCAATAATTCCTTGCCGTATTTATCCAAACGGCCTGATTTTTCCCACAAACTCGCCAAAACCACAAAACTCATTAAAATATTTTGCGCCCCATGCTCTTGCATGCGTTTGTGCGTGATGTTTTCTATTTTGTCTAGCACTTTTTTAGCTAAGGGCAAAAAATTATAAATCCCGCTGCCTACTTGATAAATGTATCCTGCTTGAGCTAAGTGCTTATGGCTTTTTAACACGGCATCTTTTGGGGGTTCTTTGAGAGTGGGGGCAAAAAGTTTTGAAAATAGCATGCATTATTCCTCGTAATATTCGCATTTATAGAGATTCAAATTCTGGACATGATTAGCACTAGATTTGTCTAAATTAAACAGGTTTTTAATCGCGCCCACAAGCACATCGGATTCTTCTTTTTGAGCGTTCTTTTTTAAGGCGATGGTGGGGTGGTGTAAAAAAGTATTGAAAGCGTTGTGCAAGATCTTTTCAATGTTGCTTTCGTATTCTTTAGGCACATAGCGTTTTTTGAGTGCCTTTTGCAATTCCTTTTGGGCCGAAATCCTAGCTAATTCCCTTAAATCCTTAATCACAGGCTCTACTTCTAAACTTTGGATCCATTGGTAAAACTCCATTGTGGCAAGCCCTACAATCTCATAAGCTTTCGTCCTACTCTCCTGCCTGTTTTCCACATTTTCCCTCACCATAGGCTCTAAATCATCCACGCTGTATAAGAAAATATTATTCAGCGTCGGTTTTTCAATATTTCGTGGCACGGCTAAATCAAACCAAAAACGCCTGAAAATCGTTTCTTTTAGCATGGAATTTTGCACGATAAAGTTCGGCGAAGAAGTGGCGCAAAAAAGCAGTTCGTATTCATTGATATAAGTTTTTAAATGTTCTATATTTTGAAAGCTCACTTTTTTAGGCTCTTCTAATTCCTTGACAAAATCTTCAAATTTAGCCGCATTACGCCCTAAAATGAGCGCTTCAAATTGCTTGTTTAAAAGGTGTTTGATGACCAATTGGGCCATTTCGCCAAGCCCTATCACGAGGGCTTTTTTATCCTTAATCCTTTCTTTTTCAAAAATATTAAGCGCTTCTTTGACCGCCACTGAAGAGATGGAAACCCCTTGCTTGGAAATGCCGGTTAGATTGCGCACTTTAGCGGCGCATTTGAAAGCAAAATGGAGCAATCGGGTTAAATCTTTAGAGCAAAATTTTTCTTCAAAGGCGAATTTATAGGCGTTTTTCATCTGCCCTGTGATTTGAGTTTCTCCCACCACTAGGCTATCCAAACTGCTGCACACACTAAAGACATGATGGACCGCGCTTTCATCAGTATTGATTAAAACGCATTTTTCTAAATCAGACACGCTCATTTTTTTATTTTGGGCTAAGATTTTTAATAACGCGCTTTTTTGTTCATTAGTATTAGCGCCGTGTTTCAGGCTCGCATAGATTTCAAAGCGATTGCATGTGGATAGCACCATGCACTCTTTGATGTTAGGGCAATGGTTTTTAATCGTTTGTAAAAATTCTTTAAGCATTATGGGCGAATTAATAGCGAGTTTTTCTCGCATTTCTAAGCTCATGCTTTTATGCGTAAAGGCTAGGGTGAAATATTTTGACAAATGAGTTTCTAACTCCATTAAAAAGTCCTATAAATGACGTCTTGTGCTAGTTTTTCTAAAATCAAATTGTTTTCCCCTTTAATGGCTTCAAGGGCCTTTTTAGAATAAACTTGAGCGATCTTAAGGGTTTCTTCTATGATACCATGTTGCTTGAATTTTTCCTTAGTCCATTCTATGATTTCATGGCTATCTCGTTTAAAATAAGAAATTAAAAGCCCTTGATCGTGCTGATTTAATTTTTCATATAAAAGCAAGTAGGGTAGAGTGGTCTTGCCCTCTTTAAAATCGCTAAAATTGGGCTTGCCTAAAGTTTTGGCGTCTTGAGTGATGTCTAATAAATCATCAATGATTTGAAACGCCATGCCAAAATTTAATCCAAAATCCGCATACATTTTGGCGTCTTTATTTAAAAGAATCGCCATGCTTTTTAAGCTCGCTTCTATGAAATGGGCGGTCTTGTCTTCTAAAATACGCCAGTATTTTTGTTTGTCGCTATTAAAACTTTCCCCCACAAACACGTCTTCAATCTCGCCCCTAGAGAGCCTTAAAACCGCATTAGAGAGGGCTTGAGCGATGGATTCACCCATTTTAGAGAGTTCAAAAAAGGCTTTAGAATAAAACACATCCCCAAGCATCACGGCGTTAAAATTACCAAAAAGAGCGTTAATGCTAGGGAGCTTTCGGCGCATGGTCGCCTTATCAATCACATCATCATGCAATAAAGAAGCGGTCTGTATCATTTCCACAATCGCGCACAAATTGAAGGCTTTATCTAATAAAATAGCGTCTGTTTTTTCGTCTAACAAAGCGAGCATGAGTTTGGAGCGCAACATTTTTGAAGGGCCAATCTTAGAAAACAATTCATCTATAAAGCCGCTTTCAATTTCCTTGATCCAAGAAGCGATCTTATTTTGAATGGCTTGAAGTTGTTTTTCTTGCATGAAATTCCTTAAGGCTCTTTAGGGGAAAAAACAAGGGGCATAAGGGCTAAAAGCCTTAAAGTGGCTTTATCTTCTTTAAAATCTTTAAACACAAGCGACAGAGTGCTGTTAGAAGAAAATTTTTCTTCAAACACTTTGAGATTATAGGTGTTTCTCGCATGATCGGTGTATAAAATAAACTGGTAAGGGAAATGGCTAAAACGCATGTTGATGACTAAACCTTTATTTGCATATAGCGTCCAATAGAGCGTAATTTCTTTGGTTTGTTCGTTAGAAGTGTCTTTGATAACGGCTCTAAACGCTTCATCTTTTTTTAATTCTAGCGTTTTATCGATCCCATAATCAAGCCCAAACGCTTTTAAAAAAAAGAGAAATATCAAGCCATAGCGGATAAGCTCATTCATTCCCGCTGAGAATATTCGCCATGGATTGGATCACAATGTCTGTTTTTCTGCTCTCTATTTTTTGTTGCAACTCTTCATCCATTCTTAAAGCTTTAGCGAAAGATTCAAACTTTTCTTCCAAGTCTTCTTTTTCTATAAAAGTTTCCAAGAGAGCCAAAAGCTCTAAAAGCCTTTCTAGCTCTTTTTTAGAAAGCTTTCTGCTCGCATGAAAAATAATGTCATTCCACTTGTCTAAGGGGTTTCCCTCAAAAATTTCAAGCTTGCTGTAATCCCTCATGCTGGCTTCTTTTTATTGGCTTAAGCCAAATGGGCTTCTAGCATCCAAATGGATTTTTGCAACTTAGCCAATTGATCGTCCGCATAAGTTACGGTAACTTTATCGCCTTCTTTTTCAGCGGTGTTAGAAAGCTCTTTAAATTCTTTTTCTAGGTGTTTGTAATCGCCTAGAATTTCTTTAAAGATGTCTTTAGAGTGGAAACTCGTTTTAGTTTCTTCTTTAACGCGAGTGAGTTTGAGCGCTTCGGATAAAGTGACTAAGGGGTGGTGTCCTAATTGAACGATCCTTTCAGCGAGATCATCAAACATGTCCGCAAACTCTTCATAAATTTCTTCAGTGGCTTTATGCACATTGAAAAAATCAGTGCCTTTCACATTCCAATGGAAGTTATGCACTTTCATAAATAACACGATCGCATCCGCTTGCAAATGTTTTAAAATTTCAAATGTTTTCATCAAAAGTCCTTTTTTTTAAAATTGTTTTAGGCTTTTATTTTCATAAAAACCTTGATCGCTATCCTACACCAAAAGAGTTAATGAAAAATTGTTTTGATCTTATTTTTGTCAAATATTGATAAACTCTATTCAATTTAATATTCTTTAATCTTTTTAAAATTTTGTTTTATCGTAAAACTCATTTTTTAAGGGGGATATTATCACTCAAGAAGCGTTAAGAATCTTAATTTCAAAGGTTTTTTCTTGATTTTCTAATAATGCAATGCTCCCTTCATGGGCTTTAACCACTTGTAAAGACAGGGCTAACCCTAGGCCATTACCCTTTAATTTGGTGGTTTCAAAAGGCTCAAATAAAGCGCTTTTGTTTTCCACTTCCTTGCCATTATCAATAATGGTGAAGACGATAAATTCATTTTGAATGAACGCTTCAATCTTCACCTGCCCCTGCTCGCTCTCTTCTAAGGCTTCAATCGCATCAATGGCGTTATACAAGAAATTTTGCAACACAATCCCCATTAAATCAAAGTCAAAAAACCCTTCTTCATCGCTAAAATTAAAAAGAAAATCAATGTCTTTAGAGTAAGTGTAGCAATTTAGGGCTTCTTTGAGATCGCTCTCTAGCGTTTTCAAACTTTGCTTGGTGCGGTTGGCTTGAATGCCTTTAGAAAAAAGCAAGGTGGCTTTAATGATTCTTTCCACGCGCCATAAAGCTTTTTGCAATTCTACAACAATGGGTTTAGTCTTTTCGTTCGCATGCTTTAATAACACCGAAGCTAAAAGGGAGATAGAGCCTACGGGGTTTCTGATTTCATGGGCTAAATGTGCTGAGATTTTCCCCATAGAAGCGAGTCGCTCTTGGCGTTTTTGAGCGCTAATATCGGTTGCGGTGATGATTTGCTTGCCTTGAATGCTGTTTTGCTGGACTAAATAGCTTTTATTTTCATGTTCAATTTCAGTGTTAAAATTTTCTAATTTAGCCTTATTGAACACCTCATGGCTTTGATTGGCTAAAGAATTTTTATAAAAAAAGCTCCCGTTTTCATTCATCACCCAAATCGCTTGCGGTAAAATCTCTATGACCCATTCATAGAGGGCTTTATAATCCTTAAATTCCTTTTCCACCTTGTAGCTTTGTAAAATGAATTGGTTTAAAAGCCCTAGCAATTCTTGCATGTCTTTTTTGTTGGAAAAATTTTCTAATAAATCTTCGCTCTCTTTGGGTTTAAAATTTTCTAATGAAATCACATTATTTTCGTTTTCCAACAACCCCTTGAAAGAAGAAGCCTTATCAGAGCGTTTCAGATGGGAGTTTTTTAAATAAGGGCGTTTTAAGCGCTTGGATTTTTTCATGGTTTTTGTTTTTCTTGCTCTTTTAAGAAATTAAACAGCATTTCGCTATAGCCAAAATTCCCACTCAATTCTTTAGAAAGGGTGTCCTTATACATGGACGCATAAATCTCATCGCCTGGGGCTTTAGGATACAAAGGGTTATCCATTTTCATGGCGCTATCTAGCATGAATTTTAAAAGCAACGCTTCAAAAGAATCGGTTTGTTCTTTGAGGAGCTTGTCGTTTTTATTTTGAGCCAACGCTTTTAATTTCTCTTCGCTCGCTAATTTAGAAACATTGTATTGCTCTAACATGGCTTTATTGTTGTTTATCATAGTATCTCCATTTCAGCGCTAATCGCGCCGCTTTTTTTTAGGGCTTGCAAGATTGAAACCATCCCCTTAGCGCTCACGCCAATTTTTTGTAAGGCTTTTACCACCCCGGCAATGGTGATGTTTTTCCCGTTAGAGCTCAGCGTGTTATGAGCGGTGTCTAAGGACATGTTATTGTCTAAATCCTGCGTGTTTTTAGAGTCATTTAAAGGCTCTTTAGTGATTTTAAGCGTGATGTCTTGGCTTGTAACCACTATAGGATGCACTATTATATCCACTCCTGAAACGATCGTGCCTGATTTTTCATCTATAATGATCTTATTTTTCGCGCTGTAGTTAATGGGGATTTCTTGCACTAAAGCTAAAAACTCCACCATAGAAAGACGCTCTGGGCGAGTGATTTGAATGGTTTTTGGATCTAGCGCTATGGCTACTTTATTGCCAAATACTTTATTTAAAGTGTTTTGCACTTGGATAGCGTTTTTAAAATTGGGGTTTTTCAGGCTTAAAGTCATGGCGTTTTTATGGAACAAATCATACGAAACTTCCCTTTCAATAGTCGCTCCGTTGATGATATTGGCTGAGAGCAAATTACTAGAATTACCCGAAATAATAGCCCCTTGAGCGAGGGCGTAAATATTCCCATCTACCGCATTTAAAGGGGTCATCACCAAAGTCCCTCCTTGAATGGATTTCGCATCTCCAATAGAAGAAATGTGAATATCAATTTTATCGCCCTGTCTTGCAAAGGGGGGCAAGGAGGCTGTAATCATCACGGCAGCGACATTTTTAGATTTAATATCGTCTGCAGAGATCTTGACATTCACGCTCTCTAGCATGTTAGAAATGGATTGCATGGTGAATTTTGAGCCGGATTTATCCCCTGTGCCATTTAGGCCAATCACAAGCCCATAACCAATCAGCTGGTTATCCCTTACGCCTACCACGCTCGCTATATCGCCTATTTTTTCGGCCAAAAGCTTGTGGAAGGCTAATACAAAAATAAGCCACAAAAACACCCGTTTCAATCAAACCCTTTCTTTATTCCTTAATTCTAATTATTTTAGCATAAGCCTTTTATAAAAACTTTAAACTTAATTGAGCGCATTTTTATGCTATACTCAAAAATCTTATAAACTTTAAATCAAAGATTTTAATTTTAGCCTTTTATTAGCTTTTTATAAAGTTTTAAATTAAATTGAGGTATGAATCTCCCATGGAATTGAATCAACCACCACTCCCTACAGAAATTGATGATGACGCTTATCATAAGCCGAGTTTTAATGACTTGGGCTTAAAAGAATCGGTTTTAAAATCCGTCTATGAAGCCGGCTTCACTTCCCCAAGCCCCATTCAAGAAAAGGCCATTCCGGCTGTTTTGCAAGGCCGAGATGTCATCGCACAAGCCCAAACAGGCACAGGAAAAACCGCCGCTTTCGCTCTGCCCATTATCAACAACCTTAAAAACAACCACACCATAGAGGCCTTAGTGATCACGCCCACTAGAGAATTAGCCATGCAAATTAGCGATGAGATTTTCAAATTGGGCAAACACACCAGGACTAAAACCGTGTGCGTGTATGGAGGCCAGAGCGTTAAAAAACAATGCGAATTTATTAAGAAAAACCCCCAAGTGATGATCGCTACACCAGGAAGGCTGTTGGATCATTTAAAAAACGAGCGCATCCATAAATTTGTGCCTAAAGTGGTCGTTTTAGATGAAAGCGATGAAATGCTAGATATGGGGTTTTTAGACGATATTGAAGAGATTTTTGACTACCTTCCTAGCGAAGCACAGATCTTGCTTTTTTCAGCCACGATGCCAGAGCCGATTAAAAGGCTAGCGGATAAGATTTTAGAAAACCCTATTAAAATCCATATCGCCCCCTCTAATATCACTAACACTGACATCACCCAACGCTTTTATGTGATCAATGAGCATGAAAGGGCTGAAGCGATCATGCGCCTTTTAGACACCCAAGCGCCCAAAAAGAGCATTGTTTTCACGCGCACTAAAAAAGAAGCCGATGAATTGCACCAATTCCTTGTTTCTAAAAATTACAAAAGCACCGCCTTGCATGGGGATATGGATCAAAGGGATCGGCGCTCTTCTATCATGGCGTTTAAAAAAAATGACGCTGATGTGTTGGTGGCTACAGATGTGGCGAGCCGTGGGCTAGATATTAGCGGTGTAAGCCATGTGTTTAATTACCACTTGCCCCTAAACACCGAGAGCTATATCCATCGCATTGGGAGAACCGGGCGAGCGGGCAAAAAAGGCATGGCGATCACTTTAGTAACCCCCTTAGAATACAAAGAGCTTTTACGCATGCAAAAAGAAATTGATTCAGAGATTGAACTTTTTGAAATCCCTACCATTAACGAAAATCAGATCATCAAAACCTTGCATGACGCTAAAGTGTCTGAAGGGATCATTAGCCTTTATGAACAGCTTACCGAAATTTTTGAGCCGTCTCAATTGGTTTTAAAACTTTTGAGTTTGCAGTTTGAAACCAGCAAAATTGGCTTAAACCAGCAAGAAATTGACGCGATTCAAAACCCTAAAGAAAAAATGCCAAAACCCTCTCACAAAAAAACGCACCCGCATGAGCCAGCGCGTTCTTTCAAAAAGGGCCATTACAGAGAAAAAGGCTCTAAAACGAACCACCATTCTAAAAAACCCAAACGCCGTTAAAATATTTAAAAAGGAAATTCATGCCCATTGATTTGAACGAACATTTAAAAAAGAAAAATCCTCAAAGAGAAAACCCCACGCCTAATACGCCTAATAATGGAGGGCGTTTCATTCCGCCGTCTAACTCTTTTAATTCCAAAAAACTATCGGTTTTAATCGTCATTGTCCTTTTAGGCGTTATCGCTTTTTTGGCTAAGCCTTTTGAAGTGATCAGCTCAGGAGAAATTGGCATTAAAATCACCGCCGGGAAATACGAACCCACCCCCTTACAGCCAGGAATCCACTTTTTTGTGCCTATCATTCAAGACATTCTCATTGTAGATACAAGGATCAGGAATATCAATTTTTCACGCACCGAAGACATGGGCGTGGCGGGTAAAAACCAAGGGATTTTTAGAAACGACGCTATTAATGTGATGGATAGTAGGGGCTTGACCGTTTCTATTGAACTCACCGTGCAATACCGCCTAAACCCTCAAACCACCCCCCAAACGATCGCTACTTATGGCTTGTCTTGGGAGCAAAAAATCATCAACCCTGTGGTGCGCGATGTGGTGCGCTCTGTCGTGGGGCGCTATCCGGCTGAAGATTTACCCATTAAGCGCAACGAAATCGCTGCTCTTATCAATAGCGGTATCAATAAAGAAGTTTCTAAGCTCCCTAACACCCCTGTGGAATTAAGCTCTATCCAATTGAGAGAAATCGTCTTGCCCGCTAAGATCAAAGAGCAAATTGAAAAAGTCCAAATCGCGCGCCAAGAATCAGAAAGGGTGAAATACGAGGTGGAACGATCCAAGCAAGAAGCTCAAAAACAAGCCGCTCTGGCTAAAGGGGAAGCGGACGCTAACAGGATTAAGGCTCAAGGCGTGGCAGATGCGATCGTGATTGAGGCTAAGGCGAAATCTCAAGCCAATTTAAGCATTTCGCAAAGCTTGAGCGACAAGCTTTTAAGACTGCGCCAAATTGAAGTTCAAGGCCAGTTTAATGAAGCGTTAAAAACGAATAACAACGCTCAAATCATGCTCACTCCAGGCGGGGCTGTGCCTAATATTTGGATTGACACTAAAAGCAAGGTTAAATCTAGTATTGCCGAGACTAAAGAGCCTTAAAAACGCATGGCGTCTCTTGCCTTTATCCAAGCTTTTTTGGAGTCTTTTAAGGGATTTTTAAGCCAAGCGACTTTAATTAGCGTTTTAATAGCGAGCGTTTTAATCCTTTTTTGCGCGATTTTGCTCCTTTTGGCTTTGCTTTTAAGAAACCGCATAGCTAGCTATATGGCAACAACAGCTTTTTTGGGCGCGTTTTTAAGCATGCCTTTTGTTTTGAATATTTTACTCACTCAAACGATTTACCCCATAGAAACACGCATCTTACACGCTAACCCTTTAAGTTATAGCAACGCCTTTTCTTTGCAAGTGGGAGTCAAAAACAATTCCAAATTCAGTTTAAACAAATGCGTTTTACGCCTAGAAGTCCTTAAAAACCCTCACAATTTTGTAGAAGAGCGAGCTTTTAAATGGTTTGTCAAAAAAAGCTATGAAAAAACCTTTAAAGGAAAGATTTTGCCTGAAGAATCCAAGGTCTTTTCATTCTTTATTGACGACTACCCTTATTCAAAAACGGCCCCTTATCAAGTTTCTTTGTTTTGTTTGTAGAAAAAAGCGATTAAAAACGCTTAAAGGCATAAATTTTAAAATAAAGCTTTAAAGCCTGGATTCTAACAAACGCTTCGTGTAAGCATGCTTAGGGTTTTCAAACACTTCTTCAATAGCGCCTGTTTCTACGATTTTCCCCTCACTCACCACTAACACCCTATCGCAAAACGCTTTGATCACATCTAAATCATGGCTGATAAACAAATAGCTCAAATCCTGCTTTTCTTGTAAATTCAACAATAATTCCAACACGCTTTTTTGAATGCTTTTGTCTAAAGCAGAAGTGGGCTCATCTAAAAGAATGATTTTAGGTTTTAAGGCAATCGCTCTAGCGATCGCTACTCTTTGGCGTTCCCCTCCACTGAGTTCATAAGCGTAAAAGTTAAGCAATTCAGGGTTTAAACACACTTCTTCTAAACAAAGTTCAGCTAAATGGTGCCATTCTTCTTTGGAAGCTTTAGGGTAAACAAAGCGCAAAGCTTCTGTTAAAATGCTTTGAATGCTTAAGCGAGGGTTTAATGATGCGTAAGGGTCTTGAAACACCATTTGCAAGATCTTGCGGTAGGGTTTGAACGCTTTAGAATTTAAAAGCCCCACGCTTTGGCCTAAAATCTTTTCTTCTCCGCTATTTAAAGCGAGTTTTAAAAGCCCTAACGCTAGAGAGCTTTTCCCGCTCCCGCTTTCGCCAATGATGCCGATGTTTTCCTTAGCTTTGAGGGAAAAATTCACTGATGCGATAAGGGGCTTTTTTAAAGAAGGCCTAAAAAAGCGTTTTTGCAAGTAATAAACGCTAAAATCTTTCACCTCTAAAAGCGTTTCATCTAGCACTTTTAAGTTTTTAGCGGGCAAATTTGAAGCCTGAATCAAGAGTTTTGAATATTCATGCTTGGGGCCATTAAAAAGCTCTTTGGTGGAATTGGTTTCTACGATCTCGCCTTTTTTTAGCACATAAACCCTATCAGCCAATCGTTTAACCGCCTTTAAATCATGGCTAATGAACAAAAGAGCGATGTTTTTTTCCGCGCTCAATTGCTTGAGCAAGTCTAAAATCTGGTTTTGGATTTGCGCATCTAGCGCGGTGGTAGGCTCATCGCAAATGAGCAGTTTGGGCGCATTAATAATACCCATAGCGATACACACCCTTTGGCGCTGCCCTCCGCTCAACTCATAAGGGTAACGATCCAAAAATTTTTCATCTAATTGGACTTGTTTCATGGCGTTTAAAACTTGTTCTTTAAGGAGCGTTTGAGAAGCGTTTTTATGGTGTAAAAAATAGGCTTCACTCATTTGCTTGCCGATTTTATGCAAGGGGTTTAGGCTGGATAGGGGGTCTTGAGCGATGTAAGCGATAATATTCCCCCTTAAATGCTGCATGAACGCTTCGCTTTCTTTTAAAAGGTTGGTTGTTTCAAACAGCACTTC
The DNA here is from genome assembly GCF_001998165.1 of Helicobacter pylori. GTDB lineage: Bacteria > Campylobacterota > Campylobacteria > Campylobacterales > Helicobacteraceae > Helicobacter > Helicobacter pylori_DL. The sequence continues at coordinate 23,702 of NZ_MTWR01000038.1, forward strand.
GCCGTTATGGGGTTTGAATCTAGGGTTTAAACGCATGATGATATTAGCGATAGAGCTTTTCCCGCTCCCGCTCTCGCCCACGATCGCCACCCTTTCACCATAACTTAAAGAAATATTAATGTTTTGGAGCGAAAAATGAGGGTTTAAAACGCAGTTTAAGTTTTTGATTTCTAGCATGTAACCCCTTTATTTGAGCATGTTAGCGTTGAAAGCATCGCGCACCCCTTCGCCAATGAACACCAAAACAGAAAGCAACAAACTGATGGCTACAAAGGCTACAACCGCTAAATGGGGCGTGGTGAGGTTATCCTTGCCTTGATTGACCAATTCGCCCAAACTCGCGCTCCCTATAGGCATGCCAAAACCCAAGAAATCCAAAGACACTAAAGTGGAAATACTAGCCGCCATTAAAAACGGCACATAAGTGATCGTTGCCACTAAAGCGTTGGGTAAAACATGGTAGAAAATGATTTTTAAATCATTCACCCCAAGCGCTCTAGCGGCTTTGGTGTAGTCCATATTCCTTGCTTTTAAAAACTCCGTGCGCACGACTTGAGAAAGCCCCATCCAGCTAAAGAGCAAGACTAAAAACAAGATGATCCAGAAATTAGAATTAAACGCGCTAGAAATCACAATGAGTAAAAAAAGCATGGGAATCGCGCTCCAAATTTCGCTCAACCTTTGCCCCAATAAATCCACTAACCCTCCATAATACCCCTGAAACGCCCCCAAACTCACGCCAATAAGAACGCTAAAAAGGGTGAGTAAAATCCCAAACACTAACGAAACCCGATAGCCATAAACCAACCTGGCTAGCACATCTCTGGCTTGATCGTCCGTGCCTAAAAGGTGTTTGAAACTTGGGGGGGTGGGGGCAGGCGAGTCTAAATCCATAATGATCGTATCATAGCTATAAGGGATAAGCGCATGGATGATGAAAGCGTCTTTTAAAAGCGTGTTTTGCACATAAGGATCGTTATAGTCCGTAGGGGTGAAAAAATCGCCTCCAAACTCCACTTCTGCATAGTTTTTAAACATAGGGAAATACGCTTTATTGTCTTTATAGATGAATAAAGGGCGATCATTGACCCACAAGGGGGCTAAAAGAGAAAGCGCTAATAAAGCGATAAAAAGATAGAGTGAAAACACCGCCCGCTTATTCTTTTTAAAACTCAGAATACGCATTTTAAACAAACTGCTCACGCTCAAACTCCCTTGATGAAAAACAATTCCTAAGATTATAATTAATTATGGGTAATACTAGCAAGAAAATGGGTTTGATCCATAAAGAAAAAGGATAAGCGTAATGATGGTGGAGTGTAGGGGGTTCGAACCCCTGACCTCAACGCTGCCAGCGTTGCGCTCTCCCAACTGAGCTAACACCCCAAATAAAATTAAGCGAGCATTATAACATTTTGCTTAAAAGATGTCAATTTGATGCTTTTTTGAAACACTTAATAGCAAATTAAGAATGATTATCTTAAAATTAGAGAGTTTCTTTTATGGATTAAGTAAAATCACTTATCAAAGCAAAAAGGATATTTTTGAAAAACCACTCCTTTAAAAAAACGATTGCTCTTTCCTTACTAGCGGGCATGTCTTTGTGTAACGCTGAAGAAGATGGGGCGTTTTTTATCATAGATTATCAAACGAGTTTGGCCAGACAGGAATTGAAAAATCCAGGCTTCACTCAAGCGCAAGAATTAAAGCAGTTAATCAGAGATGGGGCTGTGAGGTTGCAAACTTCTGCCATTCCCTTATCCTACTACTTGGATATTTTAGGGAATAAAACAGCAACTCTTTTGCGTGAAAGCCTGAAAAATAATGCGCAACCATCACAACCAAACGTGCAACCACAAAACGGACCATCAAACCAAGCCTTAGTCAATTTAGAGCAATCTCTAGGGATTTTAGGAAAACTATTGGATTTATCTCAACAATACGCTAGTCAGGGTGTCATTAAGCCTTTGGTGGTGGATGTAGGGAAAGAACAAATCGGTATCACTGATAGCATGCTCTTAGTGGCTCAAAACATCGTTTTAGCTTTAGGGCAAGTGGATTTGAGCAAAATCCAACAAAACAATAACGAACAGCTATACGAAAATATTATGAAAGTCATGCTTTTAGGCACAAGCGGGACTAATGGAGCGTATAATGGCGTGAGCGTGGGCGATATTGCCACAGGCATGCAAAATTTTTCTTCGCAAACGGGCTTGATAGGGGCTAATTCTACGGTTAGCGAGATCAACGCTTTGATTAAGAGCGGGATTTCTTTGGATCGTGAGACTTTGAGGTTGGGGAGTTTTATTGAAAAAAATATTTGTAGCAGTGCATCGTCTTGTTTTAGTGGGAATCAGCTTATCTATAAGAAAGGGCTAGATAGAGTCATAAACATTATTAACGCGAGTTTGGGTCAGTTTGAATCTTCGGCTAGTTCTCTTTATAAGATTTCTTATATCCCTAATCTCTTTTCTCTCAAAGATTATCAGTCAGCGAGCATGAACGGCTTTGGGGCTAAAATGGGCTATAAACAATTTTTCACCCATAAGAAAAATATTGGCTTAAGGTATTACGGGTTTTTGGATTATGGCTATGCGAATTTTGGCGATACGAATTTAAAAGTGGGAGCCAATCTCGTTACTTATGGGGTAGGAACGGATTTTTTATACAATGTGTATGAACGCTCTAGAAGGAGGGAAAGGACCACGATCGGTCTTTTCTTTGGCGCTCAAATTGCAGGGCAAACTTGGAGCACGAATGTAACGAACTTATTGAGCGGGCAAAGGCCCGATGTCAAGTCCAGTTCGTTCCAATTCTTGTTTGATTTGGGCGTGCGTACCAACTTTGCAAAAACCAATTTCAATAAGCACAGGCTAGACCAAGGGATAGAATTTGGGGTGAAAATCCCTATTATCGCTCATAAATATTTTGCAACCCAAGGCTCAAGCGCGAGCTATATGAGGAATTTTAGCTTCTATGTGGGCTATTCAGTCGGTTTTTAAGGAAGGCTCTTGATGAAAAATACCAATACAAAAGAGATAAAGAATACAAGGATGAAAAAAGGTCAATACCACGCGCTCAAAAAAGGGCTTTTAAAAACCGCTCTGCTTTTTAGCCTTCCTTTAAGCGTGGCGTTAGCTGAAGACGATGGCTTTTATATGGGAGTGGGCTATCAAATCGGCGGTGCACAACAAAATATCAACAACAAAGGCAGCACCCTAAGGAATAATGTCATTGATGATTTCCGCCAAGTGGGCGTGGGTATGGCAGGGGGTAATGGGCTTTTAGCTTTAGCGACAAACACGACCATGGACGCTCTTTTAGGGATAGGCAATCAAATTATCAACACTAATACAACTGTTGGCAACAACAACGCAGAGTTAACCCAGTTTAAAAAAATACTCCCCCAAATTGAGCAACGCTTTGAAACGAATAAAAACGCTTATAGCGTTCAAGCCTTGCAAGTGTATTTGAGTAATGTGCTTTATAACTTGGTTAATAATAGTAATAATGGCAGCAATAATGGAGTCGTTCCTGAATACGTGGGGATTATAAAAGTTCTCTATGGTTCTCAAAATGAATTCAGCCTCTTAGCCACGGAAAGCGTGGCGCTTCTAAACGCGCTTACAAGAGTGAATCTGGATAGTAATTCGGTGTTTTTAAAAGGGCTATTAGCCCAAATGCAGCTTTTTAATGACACTTCTTCAGCAAAGCTAGGCCAGATCGCAGAAGACTTGAATAAGAGCGGTGGTGCAGGGGCCATGCTTCAAAAGGATGTGAAAACCATCTCGGATCGAATCGCTACTTATCAAGAGAATCTAAAACAGCTAGGAGGAATGCTAAAGAATTACGATGAGCCCTACTTGCCCCAATTTGGGCTAGGCACAAGCTCTCAGCATGGGGTTATTAATGGCTTTGGCATTCAAGTGGGCTATAAGCAATTTTTTGGGAGCAAGAAGAATATAGGCTTACGATACTACGCTTTCTTTGATTATGGCTTTACGCAATTGGGTAGTCTTAATAGCGCTGTTAAGGCGAACATCTTTACTTATGGCGCTGGCACGGACTTTTTATGGAATATCTTTAGGAGGGTTTTTAGCGATCAGTCCTTGAATGTGGGGGTGTTTGGAGGCATTCAAATAGCGGGTAACACTTGGGATAGCTCTTTAAGAGGTCAAATTGAAAACTCGTTTAAAGAATACCCCACTCCCACGAATTTCCAATTTTTGTTTAATTTGGGCTTAAGGGCTCATTTTGCCAGCACCATGCACCGCCGGTTTTTGAGCGCGTCTCAAAGCATTCAGCATGGGATGGAATTTGGCGTGAAAATCCCAGCTATCAATCAAAGGTATTTGAGGGCCAATGGGGCTGATGTGGATTACAGGCGTTTGTATGCGTTCTATATCAATTACACGATAGGTTTTTAAGCTCTTTTTAGGGCTTATAAAGAGGCTCTTTACTTTTTTTTGGTATTCTAACAAGCTTTTAAACAATCCAATCTACTTTGTTTTAAGGATAATATTTTATGGCAGATGTCGTTGTGGGGATCCAGTGGGGAGATGAGGGGAAGGGAAAAATTGTTGATAGGATCGCTAAAGATTATGACTTTGTGGTGCGCTATCAAGGCGGGCATAATGCCGGGCATACCATTGTGCATAAGGGGGTTAAGCATTCTTTGCATTTAATGCCCTCAGGGGTTTTATACCCCAAATGCAAGAACATCATTTCTAGCGCGGTGGTCGTGAGCGTTAAGGATTTGTGCGAAGAAATCAGCGCGTTTGAGGATTTAGAAAATCGTTTGTTTATCAGCGACAGAGCCCATGTGATTTTGCCTTATCATGCCAAAAAAGACGCTTTTAAAGAAAAATCTCAAAACATCGGCACGACTAAAAAAGGCATAGGCCCTTGCTATGAGGATAAAATGGCGAGGAGCGGGATAAGAATGGGGGATTTATTAGACGATAAAATCTTAGAAGAAAAGCTAAACGCTCATTTCAAAGCCATTGAGCCTTTTAAAGAAGCGTATGATTTGGGCGAGGATTACGAAAAAGATTTGAGGGAGTATTTTAAAACTTATGCTAAAAAAATTTGCCCCTTTATCAAAGACACGACAAGCATGCTGATAGAAGCGAACCAAAAGGGTGAAAAAATCCTATTAGAAGGGGCGCAAGGCACGCTTTTAGACATTGATTTAGGGACTTACCCTTTTGTAACAAGCTCTAACACCACGAGCGCTAGCGCATGCGTTAGCACCGGCTTAAACCCTAAAGCGATCAATGAAGTCATAGGCATCACAAAAGCCTATTCTACTCGTGTGGGTAACGGGCCTTTCCCTAGCGAAGACACTACACTCATGGGCGATCATTTAAGGACTAAGGGCGCGGAGTTTGGCACGACAACCAAGCGCCCAAGGCGTTGCGGGTGGCTGGATTTGGTGGCTTTAAAATACGCTTGCGCTTTGAATGGTTGCACGCAATTAGCTTTAATGAAATTAGATGTTTTAGACGGGATTGATGCGATTAAGGTGTGCGTGGCTTATGAAAGAAAGGGCGAAAGATTGGAGGCTTTCCCTAGCGATTTGAAAGATTGCATGCCTATTTATCAAACTTTTAAAGGCTGGGAAAAAAGCGTGGGCGTGAGAAAATTAGAGGATTTAGAGCCAAACGCTAGAGAGTATATCCGTTTTATTGAAAAAGAAGTGGGAGTGAAAATTGGCCTTATTTCTACAAGCCCTGAAAGAGAAGACACGATTTTTCTATGAAAAAATTCGCTTCTGTGTTGGTGCAATTAAAAACCCTTGCGTTAGAAAAAATAGAGCAAAAGCTTGAAAGCAAGCGTTTAGAATTGCAACAAAACGAGCGAGAAGTTTTAGACAAACAAGCCCAATTGAGCGCGTTTAAAAACCCTGAATTGGGGGGAATGAGCCTTTTTTTACAAACCCAGCAATTAAAAAGCGCTCTAAGAATGGAGATAGAATATTACCAACGAGAGAGCGAGAATTTAAATAAGGATTTAAAAGTTTTAGAAAAAGATTACCTTTTGGCTAACCAGGAATTAGAAAAAGCTAAAATCATTTTAGAAAAGGAAAAGCAAAAAGAAAAGGAAATTTTGGAAAAAAAAGAGCAGGCTCTTTTAGACGAAAACGCCATGATTTTACACTGGCAAAAAGAGGGCTTGCATGCGTAAAATCTTGTTAATGGGCTTGATTTTACAAGCGCTCTTTAGCGAAGAAGCCGCGCAAGAATTGTTGCAATGCTCTGCGATTTTTGAATCTAAAAAAGCCGAATTGAAAGACGATTTGCGCCAATTGAGCGAAAAAGAGCAGTCTTTAAGGATCTTGCAAACCGAAAACGCCCGCCTTTTAGATGAAAAAACCGATCTGTTGAACCAAAAAGAAAAAGAAGTGGAAGAAAAACTGAAAAATCTAGCCGCTAAAGAAGAAGCCTTTAAAACCTTACAAACGGAAGAAAAAAAACGCCTTAAAAATTTGATAGAAGAAAACGAAGGCATTTTAAGAGAAATCAAGCAGGCTAAAGACAGCAAGATTAGCGAGACTTATTCTAAAATGAAAGATTCCAAATCGGCTCTGATTTTAGAAAACTTACCCACTCAAAACGCCTTAGAAATTTTAATGGCGCTAAAACCCCAAGAATTAGGCAAAATTTTAGCCAAAATGGATCCTAAAAAAGCGGCGGCTTTGACAGAGTTGTGGCAAAAACCCCCAAAAGAAAATAAAGAAAATAAAGAAAGCCAAAAAACCACAGATCCCACGCCCCCCACACCACCCACGCCTCCTAAAGAGCCAACCCTAAAAGATCCTAATGTAAAAGAGCCAACAGGGGTATGATGTTCATTATAGCGGTTTTAATGCTGGCGTTTTTAATCTTTGTCCATGAGTTAGGGCATTTTATTATTGCTAGGATTTGTGGGGTCAAGGTGGAAGTTTTTAGCATTGGTTTTGGTAAAAAACTCTGTTTTTTTAAGCTTTTTGGCACGCAATTCGCTTTGTCTTTGATCCCGCTTGGGGGCTATGTGAAATTAAAGGGCATGGATAAAGAAGAAAAAGAAGCGAATGAAGAAAATCAAGCGAATGAAGAAAAAGAAGCAAATGATAGCTACGCGCAAAAAAGCCCTTTCCAAAAGCTATGGATATTGTTTGGGGGGGCGTTTTTTAATTTTCTTTTTGCGATTCTAGTGTATTTTTTTCTGGCATTGAGCGGGGAAAAAGTCTTACTGCCCATCATTGGCGGTTTAGAAAAAAACGCGCTAGAGGCCGGGCTGTTAAAGGGGGATAAAATCCTTTCTATCAACCATCAAAAAATAGCGAGTTTTAGAGAGATTAGAAGCGTAGTGGTGCGTTCTCAAGGCGAGTTAATTTTAGAAATAGAGCGAAACCATCAGATTTTAGAAAAACGACTGACCCCCAAAATCGTAGCGGTAATAAGCGAATCTAATGATCCTAATGAAATCATCCAATACAAAGTGATAGGCATCAAGCCGGACATGCAAAAAATGGGCGTTGTCTCTTATTCCTTAATTCAGGCGTTCAAGCAGGCCTTGAGTCGGTTTAAAGAGGGCGTTGTTTTGATTGTGGATTCTTTAAGGCGTTTGATTATGGGGAGCACTTCAGTTAAAGAATTGAGTGGGGTAATAGGCATTGTGGGAGCGTTAAGCCATGCGAATAGTTTGAGCATGCTTTTGTTGTTTGGGGCGTTTTTGTCTATCAATTTAGGGATTTTAAATTTACTACCCATTCCAGCCTTAGATGGGGCGCAAATGCTAGGGGTTGTTTTTAAAAATATTTTTCATATCACTTTGCCAACACCCATACAAAATGCGTTGTGGCTAGCGGGGGTGGGGTTTTTGGTTTTTATCATGTTTTTAGGGCTTTTCAATGACATCACTCGTTTGCTATAAAAGGGGGAGTTGGTGCATGTATTGAGCGTGAGCGAAATCAACGCGCAAATCAAAGCCCTTCTAGAAGCGACTTTTTTGCAAGTTAGGGTTCAAGGGGAAGTGAGTAATTTGACTATCCATAAGGTGAGCGGCCATGCGTATTTTTCGCTCAAAGACAGCCAATCAGTCATCAGATGCGTGCTGTTTAAAGGGAACGCTAACAGGCTCAAATTCGCTTTAAAAGAAGGGCAGGAAATGGTTGTTTTTGGGGGCATTAGCGTGTATGCTCCAAGGGGGGATTATCAAATCAATTGCTTTGAAATAGAGCCTAAAGAGATAGGTTCATTAACCCTAGCTTTAGAGCAATTGAAAGAAAAATTACGCCTTAAGGGCTATTTTGATGAAGCCAATAAATTGCCCAAACCGCATTTTCCTAAACGAGTGGCAGTCATCACTTCTCAAAATTCAGCCGCTTGGGCGGACATGAAAAAGATCGCTTCCAAACGATGGCCGATGTGCGAATTGGTTTGCATCAATACTCTAATGCAAGGGGATGGCTGCGTTCAAAGCGTGGTGGAGAGCATCGCTTATGCGGATAGTTTTCATGACACAAAAAACGCTTTTGATGCGATTGTAATGGCTAGGGGTGGGGGGAGCATGGAGGATTTGTATTCTTTCAATGATGAGAAAATCGCTGATGCATTGCATTTGGCTAAAACTTTCAGCATGTCAGCTATTGGGCATGAGAGCGATTTTTTATTGAGCGATTTGGTGGCGGATTTAAGGGCTTCTACGCCTTCAAACGCGATGGAGATTTTACTCCCTAATAGCGATGAATGGTTGCAAAGACTTGATGGGTTTAATGTGAAATTGCACCGCTCGTTTAAAACTTTGCTCCATCAAAAAAAGGCGCATTTAGAGCATTTAGCGGTTTCTTTGAAACGATTGAGTTTTGAAAACAAGCACCATTTAAACACCTTAAAACTAGAGAAACTAAAAATCGCTCTAGAAAATAAAACCCTAGAATTTTTACGCTTTAAAAAAACGCTTTTAGAAAAAATCTCTATTCAAGCATTAACAAGCCCTTTTTTACAAACTAAAACAGAGCGATTGAACGCACTAGAAAACGCCCTTAAACTCGCTCATGCCAATTTGAAATTACCCCAATTCGGGGCGTTGGTGAGCAAAAACCATCAAGCGATAGAATTAGAGGCATTAAAAAGGGGCGATAAAATTGAATTGAGTAATGAAAAAGCCAGAGCGAGCGCTGAAATTTTGAGCGTGGATAGGGTGTAGGGGTTTGAAAAATAAGATTTAAAATAAAATAGATTTTGTTTTTAAAATTTCGTATTCACTTCTTTTGATGATCTTTTCTAAACGGAACAGCATGATGTCTGAAATCGTGTTTTGATACCCCTTGTTTTTTAAAATGCTGGCAGCTTGCGGGTTATTTTTAATTCTTTCTTCTTTTTGGCACAAATAAAAAGACCAGTTCAAATAATGATCCCTATTAACTTCTATAACCGCTTGCGCTGTTGTCCCGCTACCTGCAAAAAAATCTAAAATAATAGAATCTTTAGGGGTGGAGCATAATAATAAATATTTAATCAATTCTACAAGTTTTGGCGTCTTAAAAAGCCCCTTTAAGCCTAATTTTTCTAAATCTTTTGTGCCTTGTCGGCTATAAAAATCCAACACGCTCAAACAATTATCTTGCGATTCTTTTAAGTAATATTTTTCATAAGGGCGATTATTCTTAAAAATAAGCCTGTTTTGATGATATAACTCCTTAAGCTTTTCATCGCTGCTCCACCCTCTGCTTTTTAAGGGTTCTAAAAAAAGATTGATTTCTTGTATCGCTACACTGCGTGGGTGTGAAGGCGTGGATAGATCTTTAGCGAAATAAATCTCACCTTTTTCATCCACCAAATTATAATTTTTTAAAAAATTAAAATGTTCTTTTTGGGATAACTCTTTGATTTGTTCTTTTAAGACAAGTTGGGCTTGAGCTTGTCCTTTTTGTTTAAAAACATTCTTAATCGTTCGCATTAAATCTTTCAATGGTTTAGCATAAATGGGCAAAAGCGTTCGTAAGATTTTAAAACCAGGAGCGAACGCTTTATTTTTGGCGTAGCTTAAAACATACTCATGGGTAATATTGATGTGTTTAGCGTTAGACCTTGTGGCTTGTTTAGTGATAAAAGTGCCTAAAAAATTGCGCGTTCCAAAAATCTCATTGGCAATGATTTTAACTTCAGCCATTTTATTATCATCTATGGAAATAAAAATACAACCGCTTTGTTTTAACACAGCCTTTGCTAAAATCAAATGTTCTTCAATCCATTTTTCATAGTCAGCATGAGCGTCTTCATATTCAAAGTTAGAACTCTTAGTGTTATAAGGGGGATCTATATAGATCGTTTGGATGCTTTCTTTTTCTATTCTTTTCAAACACTCCAAAGCTTCCATGATAAAAACTTTATGCAAGATGGTTTTCCCAAGAAAAACGACCAAATTTAAGATTAAAAAGATTGATAAGCTCTTGTTCTTTTAAATCAATGGGTTTCATTTTAAAATCAAATTCTTTGATTAATTTACTAATTCCTATCGTTTGAGTTGAACGCCTGCTCTCATTATGACACTCTTTCACTTTTTGTTCCAAATACAATCCCATTTCAGGGTGCTTTCCATAAACAATGATAAAAGATTAGAAATATTATTCCACACGCCCACAGCTAAAGTCGTTTTAATATCGCAAAAAACTTTGGCTTTTTCTAAAGTGGTGTCATTAAAAGTCGCGCTCCAAGTTTTACTTTGAAAGGATACTTGTTTGATTTCTAAAAATTCATCGCTTGAACTTCTTTTGGCATCAAGGCCATGCTTTTGGGTATTGATAAGCTCATAATCTAAATATAAAGCCACCATGCTGTCTCTTAATTCATTCAAAAATGAATCGTTGTCATGTTTATTGCATTTATTTTGAATTTCTTCAAT
>NZ_MTWR01000039.1:0-5726 GCF_001998165.1 Helicobacter pylori
AGGTTGGCGGTCGTTCTAGGGGGGTTAACAGTCATGCATTCCAAAATGATTAACACGCCAAAATTCGCCTTACCCTCATAAGTGATTTCACTCAAATTCCCCTCTTTACTGCTCGCTCTTTTAATCGCTGCGTCAATATTGTCTTTAGGCATGTTTTGCGCTTTAGCGTTTAAAATCGCCGTTCGTAGTTTGGCGTTGGCGAGTTGGCTCAATAAGGGGTTATTAGGAACGCTATAGCCATAGAGTTGCATGAAATTTCTGCTCGCGCTTTCGCCGATGACTAAGACGACATTTTTAACATCGCCCGTGCTAGAAAGATAATCGCTTGGTAAATAAAGGTTATTTAAAAAGCTATAAAATTTTATGGCTTGTTGGCGATCAAACAAGCTCAAATAGGCGGAATAAAACCCCCTAGTTAAGGAAAGGGAAAACAATGATCTTTTTAAAATCGCATCGTTCTTTGTAAGGTGTTTAATGTTACGAACGCTCCCTATTGTAAGGATAGAAAGCCCTAAAACGCCCGCTATCACACCAAGCACAAGCGCTCTAAAGCGAATGATTTTAATAACAATCAATAAAGCGATCAAAATAAAAACATAGTAAAACAAATAATTGTTATAGCTTTTTACAAACGCCATCGTTTCAGAGCTGTTTGTGGCTAAAAGTGTGTCAATCAAGCCTTTGGAAAAAGGCATTTTAAACATAAACAGCGTAAAAATTTCTGCAACGCTAAAAACAATACCGCTTCCTATAAACAGCCATTCTAATGAATATTTCAAGCGTTTTTTAGGGATTAGCACGCAACCATAATACACCACAAACCCGATTAAAAAAGCGCCTAAAAAGCCTTTAGAGAAAGAAAACAGATCGCTATTTTTGTAAGCGTTAGAAAGGGCGTTACAAAGAAGAAATATTAAAAATTTTTCATCTAGAGTTACGCTACTGGCAAAGAATTTTAAAAACTTCAATAATTTTTCCATGAATGCCCTTTAAGAAAGTTTGAAAACTTTTTTCAAAATATTTTTTATCCTAAAACAAAAATAATCCCTAATCGTTTTTGATCGGATGTGGGTTTTAAAAGATTGCATTTGTTGGTCTTTAGCCATTTCAAGGCGTTCTTTAAAAAAATCGTTTTTAAAAGGGGTGCAAAAAAGGTTGGCGAGCCAAAAACCCGCTTCAGCTTCATAGCAAATCAAACGCCCGTTCAAAGAACTGACAGAACGCCAGGGCTTGTATTTGATGAAATGGAGCATGACGATGTTTTTAGGGTAGTGCTCTTTGAAAGAATCAGAATAGCAATTATAATAAATAGGCAATTCTAAAATGCGCTTCCAAAACACCATATTGATTAAACACTGCTCAGGGTAGAAAAGGTCTTTCCCCCTAGTTTTCAAAAACTCCAAAGCGATCTTTTCAAACCCATTTTTGCGCCACAAATCTAAATTCGCCACCAAAAAGCCCATGTTAAAGCCTTGATGGATGCGTTTTAATTCGTTTTGGCTAAAGCGTGAAAAATCAATCTTAAAATTCTTACAAGTGTGCTCAATAAAATCACAAAAGGCTTCAAAAGAAAGGTGGGAAAAAGTGTCTCTCACCATGCCAAGCAACTTAGTGGGGTCGTTATCCAGCGCAAAATAAGCGCTTGCAACATCGCCCAAAAACACCGTATCCACATCTATGGAAATGATTTTAGAATAATTAGGGAAGAGCGAAGCGAGCAAAAGCCAGCACAAAACAAGAAGCCCGCCATAACGCTTGGAGCAAGACTCATTGAGATAGCTTTCTATGGAATGATTGAGCGAATTGATGTCTATAAACTCTAATGAAGCGAATTTTCTAAAAGGCTCAAGGGTTTTTAAAAGCTTGTTTTGCTGCTCTAAGGTTACCCCTTTAATCAAACAATGGATTTTATACACGATGTTAGCGCCTAAAAGTTGGTTGCTTTGATTTAAGGGGCTAAAATCTATCATGCTCGTGTGCCTGCTCGCATGGGAGAGTAAAGAATAAAGGCTCACGCTAGCTCCTAGCGCGTAATTCTTATCAAAACTCATAAAAATAGGGATAATTTGATCGGGTAAATTTTGCGTGTCCATTTATCGCTCCCTTATATCGCTTTTTGAGTGTTTTAAAATCGCATGCCTAACTTCTTTAACGCTCCCCATATAAAGGTTATTGAATTGGGTTTTATTGAAAGTGTTTTGGCGCTTGGCTAATTTGATGGTGTTAGAGATAATCGCTTCTTCTAGCTCCTTTAAAGTGAGTTGTTTTTCTAAAAAAAGAATACTTTCTTTAACGCCTATGGCTTTAAAAGGCTGCGAGTCTTTAGGGTATTGGGCATAAAGGGCTTTGATTTCTTCAATAAGGCCTGAATGGAGCATGTTTTTGGTGCGCTGTTTGATGTTATTATGGAGCACGCTTTTTTCAATAGACAGAGCGAATAACGAGATAGCATGCTCAAAGGGTTTTTTAGGGTTAGTTTTAAAATACTCGCTTGGGGGCGTGTGGGTGGAATAAAAGATTTCTAGCGCCTTATGGATGCGGTAAGTGTCGTTTGGATGGATTTTAAAAGCCATGTTAGGGTCAATGGATTTTAAAAACATGTAAGGGTTAGCTAGGGCGCTGATTCCTCGCTCTATTTTTACAGCCTCCTCACCGCTAATTTTTGGCATGCTGCTCAAACCTTCTAAAATGGATTTTAGGTAAAAACTGCTCCCTCCCACAATGAGTAAAATTTCTTTTTGGGATACTTTAATAGCGTCCTCTAAAAGGGTTTTAAAAAGAGGAGCGTTATTTTTTTCATCAATGTTAAGGTAGTCTAGGGCGTAATGCTTGATATTTTTTCGCTCTTTTAAGCTCGGTTTAGCCGAAGCGATATTAATGTCTTTATAAATACTCAAAGAATCCAAAGAAAAGATTTCAGCGTCCAATTCTTGGGCTAATTCAATGGAAAGAGCGCTTTTCCCGCTCCCGCTAGGCCCTAAAAGCGCGATGAGTTTCTTAGGCGTTTTGATAAGGAATCCCCCTTTTATAAGCGTTCAAAAACCCTTCTAGGTCAAATTTTTTACGGCATTCTTCGGTGAAAAGATGGATCATCAAATCCCCCAAATCCAAAATGATCCACTCTTCATTAGACTCATCTATTTGGTAAAAGACTTCCCCTAAAGGCTTAAGGGTGTTTTTAAGCGCGTCTAATAAAGAAAGGGCATGCTTATTCGCTAGCGTGGTGGCGATAATGACATCTTCTACCAAATAAGGGGTTTTGGATAAATCAATATGCGTAATATCAAAAGCCTTTTTTTCATCTAATAAAGCCGTAATCGTTTCTATGCGTTGGTTCATGAGTTTCCTAAAAAATGGGTTAAAATAACCTTATTATAACTCAAATCAAGGAAAGATTAATGACCCCTGAATCAAACCTCAAATCCTTAGGCGCTAAAACGCCCTATATTTTTGAATACAACAGCGATTTACTAGAAGCTTTCCCTAACCCAAACCCCAATTTAGACCCCTTAATCACGCTAGAATGCAAGGAATTTACAAGCCTTTGCCCGATCACTTCCCAGCCGGATTTTGGCGTGATTTTTATCCGCTATATCCCTAAAAATAAAATGGTAGAAAGCAAGTCTCTCAAACTCTATTTATTCAGTTACAGAAACCATGGGAGTTTTCATGAGAGCTGTATCAATACGATTTTGCTGGATTTAGTCCGATTGCTAGAGCCAAAGTATCTGGAAGTGTATGGGGATTTTGCCTCTAGGGGTGGGATTGCTATCAAGCCCTTTGTGAATTATGCGATCAAAGAATACCAGGATTTTAAAGAAAAACGCCTTTTGAATGCGAAATAACGCGCAAAGATAGGGTTTTAAGATGAAAGCCGTTCCAAATTAAACGGACAGGTTAGGGGGAGAATGAAAAAAGAAAAAATAAAAGAATAAAAGAGAGATTAAAAAAAAGAGAGCCACCCCAAAGGGGGGGGTTTTATTCTACTTCTCCCTCATTTTTAAGTTTAAGAGAAGTTGCCTCATCACCCTCCGCAATCACATTACCCTCATCATCATAAACCTCATCTCTCATTCCGTAAGACCAACGATTGTCTTTTAACAGATTTTCAGTAAGACCCGCGCATGTTAAATCATATTTATTGATACCACCATCGCATAAGAGTTGCGCTACAAATTTTGCCTCTTTTTGATTTTTAGGTAAAATCCACGCCCACTCTTCCAAAGTAACACCATAGGTCTTACCATCAGGTCTTACCAAATTCCTTGCGTAAGTTTCAATCACTTTACAGAATAGCGTACATTGCCCATTAGCATCTCATCAAAGCTATCAAAGAAACAATTTTCAGTGTTTCTATTTTCAATCATAGCATTCCACTCCGCATCGCTATGGTGCTTTAAATCCGCCATAAAAGAGAGCGAATGAATAATAATCAAACTCGCTTGAAACCCCATTCCACCATAATTCATCGGCGAGAATAACAAACCAAGTCTTTTGCTTCTTTTTTCGTTAGCGTAAGAATTAGCAAAGACCATAAAAGGGCTAGTGGTGTCATCAGGGAAATCAAAGTCCAACTTGAATTTACTTTCTTTCTCTTTAGAAGTTGAAGTCCTTTCCTTAACACTCGCTCCGCTCGTAACGATTTTAACGCCTTTCAACAAATCCTCTCCGCTTTTTTCAGCGTGGTTATTCGCAACTTCATTCAAAGGCACTTCCTTAAACCATTTTAAGAATTTTTCGCTATTAAAAGCGTAAGTGGCTTCGTTGCCTTTTTCGCTCCTTAAGGTTACACGATTAAACCCAATATTAATGACTTTAGCCTCCACCACTTTGTTGTTGATTGTGGCTTTGACTGACGCGCCCAACTTTAATTTATTTTCATTTTGAAAACCCATAAAATACTCCTTGGTAAAAATTTGTTTTAAAAATCCGCTATAACCATCCGTTTAATGTTTTTTATCTTTTCAGCATGGCTTGTTCCTCCTTGTTGTGGGGTGGGCGCTTTTCAAACGCTCCCCTTATTTTGAGTGATCGCATCATTCAATGTCCTTTAAAAAAGCGTTTTTAAAAGCTTTAATGGCGTTTTCACCCACCAATTCAGCGATACGATAGCGCGCGATTAAAAAGTCTAATAGTTTTTCACTCCTTTCTTTGATTTGCACAACGCCAAAAGAAGCGTTTTTAGCCACTTCTTTTTCACTATAAGAGCCTTTTAGGTATGCCTTTCTTTTTTCCTCAAAAGGCTTGTTGCTTAAAGAGCTGTTAGCGTTTTTAGGAATTAAGAGCAAGTTCCCTAAAGCATGCACGATATGGGGATTTTTAGCCCAACTTTTTTCTTTAGCGCTATAGCCTTGATCGGGTTTTTGGGGCAAGATATGCTCTTTTGAAACGATCAACAATCGTGGCAAGGATCTATCCACTCTGGAATTGTTTAAAAACCGCTTGCATTTTGTAGCGCACAAGATCTGTGATGAAAAAGAAGAGTTAGAAAATCTTCAAAAAAAGATCAATGACACCTACGCTATTATTTATTACGATTTGAGACAATTTAAAGACACTCATTTAGATAGTTTTTTAAAGCATTTTGTAGCGTATTACTATGGCGAGAGTGGTAAAAAATTTAAAGAAAGGTTATTGGAGACAGAGTTTGACGCCTATAAAAAATACGATACATACCCATATGATGAATATGAAAAAATAAATGATTTGTTACCCAAAACTAACGC
>NZ_MTWR01000004.1:0-41092 GCF_001998165.1 Helicobacter pylori
TTAGTTAGATGCTCCCTTTGATTTATCAGGTTTTAAGCCAAGAAGTCCTTTTAAAACAAAAGAAAACCCTTGACGCTAACACGCTTAACAAAGATTTTTATGAAGAATTGCTCTACATTTTAGGGTTAGAAGAGCAAAATGAAAAGGGGAAAACTTTAATCAAGCCCAGCCGCACCGAAAATTCCCTAAGTTATGCCTTAAAAAAGCAATACAAAAATTTAGACGATGAAGAAGTCATGGCGTTACTCATTGCTTGGAATAACCGCATTTTATTTTTACGGCTTTTAGAAAGCCTTTTAATTTCTTTCAAGCATTTTGAAAAACCTTTCTTAACCACAGAAAACTTTAAAGATTTCAACACCCTAAACACCCTCTTTTTTGAAGTCCTAGCCAAGAAAAACAGCGAGCGTTTACCAGAAATTAAAGAAGACAAGATTTTACAAAAAATCCCTTATTTGAATTCCAGTTTGTTTGATAAAACGCCTTTAGAATTAAAGGGGCATGAAATCAAGCTTTTAGACAATAAAAAGCTAGAAATCTATAAAAATTCCGTTCTCAAAAAACATGATTATCAAAAAGATAAAGATTTATCCTTGCTGGAATACTTTTTTGAATTTTTGCGTCTTTATAAATTCACCACCACCCCTAAAGACATTAAAGATAATACCGATACCAGCGAAAGCCGTTTGATTAACCCTAGCGTTTTAGGGCTTGTTTTTGAAAAACTCAACGGCTATAAAGAGGGGAGCTTTTATACCCCAAGCTTCATCACGAGCTACATGTGCAAAGAGAGTATCACGCCCATCGTGTTGGATAAATTCAACGCCATTTATCAGTGGGACTGCGAAAATCTAGAAGCGTTGCGAGAAAAAATAGACAGAAATTTTTCAAATGAAAAAGCTAAAGAATACTTGCAACTCCTTCTCACTCTACGCATTTGCGATCCGGCGGTGGGGAGCGGGCATTTTCTAGTCTCTGCACTCAATGAAATGGTGTTAATTGCTTATAAGCTAGGGCTTATTGCTTCCTTGTATCGCCACGAGCTTAGATTAGAAAACGATGAAATCATCATTCACCACAAGCAAACGGGTGAAATCTTTAACTACACCATACCGCATAACGAAAACGACCCCCACCACCAAATCCAAAAAGAACTTTTTAATCTTAAAAAAGACATCATTGAAAACTGCCTTTTTGGCGTGGATATTAACCCCAATTCTTGCGAAATCACTAAGCTCAGGCTGTGGATAGAGCTTTTAAAATACAGCTATTACATTTTTGAAAAGGGCAAGAACACTAACAATCTTGAAACCCTCCCCAACATTGATATTAACATTAAGTGCGCTAACAGCTTGATCTTTAACTTCCCCTTAAATTCTAAGCTCACCATAGGACAGACACTAGAGTTTTCTAAAAATCTCAAAGCTGAAATCAAAGAATACAAAAATTCTGTAATGCTCTATAAAGAAGGTTTAGGAGAAAAAACTAAAATCTTACAAAATATCGCTAAACTCAAATCCCTTATTATCAACTATTTTATCGAGCAACACCAAGCAAAAAAACACCTTAAAGAATCGCTCAAGGCTTTTATAAGTGAATACGGCGATGGGATTTTTGATATTGGCACAGCTTTTGGCATGGAAATGCTAAAGATCGCAAGGCTCAAGGAAAATAACTATAGATTTAATCCTACACTGACAAAAAAGCAACCAAGCCCCATAGGCGTTGAAGCGAATAGACTGCTCATTAAAATCAAAGAATGCTATGAAACGCTAGAAAATCTAAAAAATTCCAAAGCTTTTGAATGGCACTTTGAATTCCCTGAAGTGTTGAACGATGAGGGGGATTTTTTAGGCTTTAATTGCATCATTGGCAACCCGCCTTATATCCGCCAAGAACAAATCAAAGACATAAAGCCTTTATTAGAAAAGCAATACCAAAATTTCTACAACAGCACCGCTGACATTTACACCTACTTT
This sequence comes from Helicobacter pylori, assembly GCF_001998165.1. Classification (GTDB taxonomy): domain Bacteria; phylum Campylobacterota; class Campylobacteria; order Campylobacterales; family Helicobacteraceae; genus Helicobacter; species Helicobacter pylori_DL. Next base: position 1,980 of record NZ_MTWR01000004.1, read on the forward strand.
TTTGCCCTATCTTACCACCTTTTAAAAGAAAAGGGGTTTAACGCTTTCATCACTTCCAACAAATACGCGCGAGCCAAATACGGTGCTAAATTAAGAGAATTGCTGCTCAAAAAAACCACCCTTGTCAGCTACATGGAATTAAACGCCTTAAAAGTCTTTGAGAGTGCTGCAGTGGATACCAGCATCATGAATTTCATCAAACAAGCGCCCCTTAAAGAGAGCGTTTTTAAGTATTACGAACCTACCGAAAACGATAAAGACGATTTGAAAAACACCCCTTCCCTTTTGATGAGGCAGAACGCGCTTTCAACAGAAAGCTTTATTTTTGCCAACGCCACGCTTTTGGATTTGAGGGACAAAATAGAGAGTGTTGGCACCCCGCTTAAAGATTGGGGTATTCAAATCAATTACGGGATAAAAACCGGCGCTAACGAAGCCTTTATCATTACCACTGAAAAAAGAGACGCAATCTTAAAAAACTGCGATGATACGCAAAAAGATGAAAGGGGAATGAGCGAAAGAGAAAGAACAAAAGAGCTTATTAAGCCTATTTTAAGAGGGAAAGACATTAAAAGGTATTCTTATGAGTGGGCGCATTTGTGGGTGATTTTTATACCTTGGCATTTTCCAAATACCGGTAGTCCAAAAAACATGGAAGAAAATGAACAAGATTTTTCTATCCATTATCCTATTATCTATGCTCACTTGCTTTCACATAAAGATAAACTTTTAAAACGCAATAAAGATGAAACCGGAAAAAGATACGAATGGTATTGTTTGCAAAGATGGGCGGCAAATTATTTGCAAGATTTTGAAAAAGAGAAAATTGTGTATGGCGAGATCGTGCAAGAGCCACGATTTTATTTAGATAATGGAGAATGCGAATTAGGGGGTTTTTATGCAGAAGCCACGAGCTTCATTCTCACAGGAGAACATTTGCGCTATCTTTTAGGAATGTTACATTCTAAATTGATCACTTTTGCTTTCAAAACTTTCTATGCTGGCGGAGGACTAGGCGAGAGTGGCTATCGCTATAAAAAGGCTTTTATAGAACGGCTACCCATTCCTAAAATCACCGAAAAAAACCAAGAATTAGCCGATAAAATCACCAATTACGCAGAGCAAATCCTACAAACAAAAGCAAAAGACCCTAAAGCCAACACTCAAAGATTAGAAAAAGAAATTGACGCTTTAGTCTATCGGCTCTACCACCTCACCGATGAAGAAATTAAAATCATTGAAGACGGGCAGTGAATGGAAAAGTTATTTGAAAATATATTGCATGAAATGAGATCGAGAATTTCTTTCTCATTTGCTTTTGTTGTTTCGTTTCTTGTTTCTATTTTTAATCTAAAAGGGGTTTTTCAATTGATTTTTGAGTTTGTTTTCCAATACACTCAAAACAAAATCCTTTCTCTTCTTTTTTCCTTTTTCTTTATTTTCCTTTTCTTTTACGCTAATTTCTTTATTGTTGGTAAAATTATTAATAAAGTATTGCTTTGGTATAGAGCTAAAAATGAAGCTAAAAAATACGAACAATATCTAATAGATCAAAAAGACAAAGAAATTGCTCTTAAAATTCATGAATGCCACTATAAGATACAAAAAGAACTTTATAAATGTTATTCTAAAAAACAAAATAAAATTCTTAGAACGAAAGAACTTGATGATTTAATAGGTCATCTTGATTTAATAGGTTTTTTTAAGTCGAGAGATTTTTTTGAACCGACAGAAAGTGATTATATTGTCAAACCGTATGTTTTAAGAGCTATAAAAAAATACCATAAAATTGCTTTTAAATCTGTATATTGGCAACAGAACAAATAAAAAGCGCTTGTTCTTTGTCTAAGAAACACCCCCCCTTTAAAAAAGGGGGACTCTTGAAAAACTATCGTTTGATTTTTAATTCCAAACAAAACCCTAAAAAACTGATTTTTAGGTATAATGTTTGAGTATTTACTATGATTTTTTCTCATAGAAGTCTCCTAGACAAACTTTACCCCCTAATCTCTAGCGAAAAACTAGGGGGTGAGCGTTATTTTATCCTAATCTCACAAAAACGATTTTTATAAAAGCTACAAATCACTAATTTAAAATCATATTAAAAAACTTCACAAGAAATAAAAACGATTCACCTTAAAGGAAACCCCTTAAATAGGGGAAACCTTTGGTTTTAAGGGGTTTTTTTAACAACGATTTTAACCCTATACTTAAAAAAAAGGTATTTTTAAGTATAATACAAGGGCTTTTTACCATGTTTTTTGGACATAGTAATCCTTTGAAGGTGATTTATCCCCTAATCTCTAGCAAAAAACTAGGGGGTTAGCGTTATTTTATCCTAACCCTTAAAACAAGCAAAAACAATCAAATGCGATTTAAAGATTAAAAAGCTTTTTCTAACGCATGGCTTTGGACTAAAACCATAAATAGTAGGGATCGTGATGTTTAAAGCAAACGCCTTAAAAACTAAAAAATACCATAAAATTGCTTTTAAATCTATATAGTGGAAAAAAGACTTATTTTGGTTATAAAAAATGGCTCTTGTGCTAAAAGGATTGTTAAAAGATGAAAAAAGCGAGTAAGCTTTTAAGAAATCTTGATTTGTTCTAATTTTTGAGTTATAATGCTTCTACATTATAAGGGCTTCAGTAGCCCACTTTTTACAAACTACTTAAATCTTCAAAATCTTTATTCTCAATGCTTTTAATCAAATCATCTAAAAATAGAGTGATTTTGTTAGGTTCAATACCAATCACTAAAATTCTGTCCATTGGAATGTTTTCTGTTTTTCCATTGAATGGTGTGGCTATTCGTGGGCGGTTGTTCGGTTGGATTTTGAGTAAATTTTCCCAATGATACGCGCGATTTCTAATCGTCCACAGCAAGTTTAAAACAATATGGGCTTTAATATAATTGTAAAGAAGGCGTTTTTTGCCTTTAATAAGCAAAGTATCTTTATTTTCGTGATAATAAGCTCTAAAACGATACGCTCTCAAATCTAATATTACTCCCTCTAACTTATAACAAAAAATAAGCCTGATCACTGCCCCTAAAGACATTTTAGATAAGATTAAAGAATGCGTGATTTCTTTTTTCTTTTAATTCTTTGATTAAATCTGTTAAAGCGCTTTCATTAAACACCCATTCACTCCCCTTAATTTGGGTTAAACAATGATCTAAAGCGTTGCGTAAATAAATCTCTAAATTAGAGATTTTAGGCGTGATAGAAGCAATGAGTTTTAAATTTTCTTTGTATTGCTCTAGGCTGTCATAAGTATCTAATCTGTCTTTAGACAGAATGAGCGTAATATCATTCTTGAAATCTTGTAAATCTTGCATAGTATTTTCTTAAAGTTCTTTTGATTAAGAACTCAATAAGTTTCACAGAAATCATTTCAATTCTTAAACAAAGACTCTAAAGCTTCTACCCCTACTTTTGGCGTTTCTTTTTCGTTTTCATTTTCTGCGTTTTCTTTGACGCTAGGAATGGTTTCAAACTCTATGTGATAGCCTGTAAGCATGGACGCTAAGCACACATTCACTCCGCCTTTACCGATAGCCTTAGATTTTTCAATGTCTAATAAACGCACTTTAGCCTTTTGCAAATGGTTATTGACAATAAAACGCTCTTGAATGGATTCTTTTTCTTCAGCATTCAATTCTTCTATAGGGATTTTTTTAACCTCAACGCTTAAAATTTTGGCTGGAGCGAGTGCGAGAGTGATATAAATTTCAGGCACATTAGAATACTCTATGCAATCAATGTTTTCTTTATTCAATTCGTTACTGATCGCATTGATGCGCACGCCCTTAACCCCCACAGCCGCGCCTATGGGATCAATCCTAGAGTTATGGGAAAAAAAGCTCACTTTCGCTCTGTTGCCTGGGATTCGCGCGCAATGGATGATTTCAATTTCCTTATCTTTAATTTCAGGGACTTCTAATTCCAACAAAGCTTCAAGCATTTTAGGGGTGGTGCGGCTCAGCTCTAGTAGTAAGCCCTTTTTCGTGCGTTTGACTTGCGTTAAAACCGCCTTGATGCTATCGCCTACTTTAAAACTCTCGCCCTTGATGCGATGGCGCATGGAAAGAACGCCCTGAAATTGCTGCTCGATTTCAATAAAAGTGTTTTGATTGTGATCCACTAAAATCACTTGCCCCATTAAAACGCTGTTAAGGCGCTTTTGGAACGCTTCAAAGTGGCTGTCTTCTAACGCCTTTTCTAACTGGTATTGCAAATCTTTAAAAAGGCGGTTGATCGCTCCTTGCTTCATGCTCTCCAAACTCAAGCTGTAAGACAATTCGTCTTTAATTTTAACGCTTGGATCCATTTCTTTGGCTTTAGACAAGCTGATGTATTTAGAAGGATCGTTAATTAACCTTTCATCATCATCTTCTAAAACTTCCACCAACTGGATAAGCTGGAGCTGTTTGTTTTCTTCAACCACCAAGTAGCGCGCTAGGGGGTCTAACTCATTTTGCGCCATTTTTAACAAACAGCCTTGAATCACTTTTGAAATCATCTCTTTAGGCAAATTTTTTTCATACGCAATGCATTCTATAAGATCGCTGATTTTTTCCATTCTTAAGTTCCTTTAAATTGATGTTCTATCATTCTCTGTCATTTTATGGGGGAGATGGCGTTTTTGAAAGAAATTTTATTATAGCGAATTTTTAAGCCTTATTAAGGATTTCTTTTAAAACCAGAGCGATTTTTTCCAAATCTTCTTCATTCAGGCTAAAGACTTCAAAGCACACAAATGCGCATGAAATTCTTGTAATAACGCCTTTTTGGAAAAGCTTTAAATAAAGTTTCTCACAATTTAGAGTGCGGGTGTTTTTGGGCTGGACTTTCACGCAAAAGGATTCCAATTCCCTATCGGGCAAATCCCCTATTTTAGAAAAGCTAGAGGCTATGCTCACGTTCAATTCTAAAGGCTTTAAAAGGGCGTAGAGTTTGAGGGCTTTTTGTAATAAGGCGTCTTTAGTTTGGTTTAGTAACGCATGAATGGTGATTTCTTCTTGATGATTGACCCATGTTTTTAGGCTGCAAAAAAGCAAGGTGAGCGTGATTTTATCCGCTCTCAAGGCTCTATAAAGGGGGTGGTTTTTTAACATTTCAACCCATTCTTTTTGCCCCATAATAATACCGGCTTGAACGCTGTTAAAGGATTTATCCGCGCTAAAGCTTAAAAGCGATGGTTTTAGGGCTAAAACCTCTTCTAAAGCCGTTTTATCCAATAAATCCACATCCCCTAAATTGTAATAATCAATCAAATCATGCTCTTTGGCTAGGGCTTGTAAATTTTTAAAGGGCGTGTCTTTTTTAAAAGTAGGGTTGTGGGTTTTAAAGAGCATTTTGCTGTTTTCATTCAAGGCTAAGCGGTAATCCCTTAAATAAGCGCGATTGACATTCCCCACTAAATGCAGCCTAGCCCCACTACTCAATAAAATATCTTTAAGGTTAAAATTCCCCCCCACTAATTCCCCATAAGAAACAACGATTTCTTTTTGTTGCGCTAAAGCGTTAGCGATGAGGAAAATCGCGCTGGTGTTGTTATTGACAATCAAAATTTCTTCGGTGTTAAAACACGCCTTAAAAAGCTGTTTTAAAGGGGTTAAGCGGTTCTTTTTTTTAGCGGTGTTGAGATTGCATTCTAAATCAATGGGTTGGGTTAAAACTTCTTTTAAATAAGGTTCAATTTTTTCATAAAATTGTGGGCTAAAAAACGATCGCCCATGCTTTTCATCAAAAACGCTCGCGCTCGCATTGATGATTTTTTGATAAGGGCTTTTCAAAAGATTTGGGGTTATTTCAAGCGTTTCTTTAGCCATGGTGAAGCGCGTTTGATTCCTTTTTTTGAGTTAAAATAAAGCGTTATCTTAATCTAAACCCGCTAAATTTTTGATAAAACTACTTTTTTAAAATCCTTAAGAGCGTCTTAATGAGCTGATTGAGTGAGCGGAACTTTTTCCATAGAGTTTGGCGGTTTCTATAGGGCTTTTTCATGTTTGTTTCCATGTTTAAAATTCAAAAAGAAATCCTAAGATTTCTTTAACTTTAGAATTGATAGGATACCTCAAAACGCGCGTTAAATCCAGGAGCCGGGAGCGCCATGCGTTTATTTTTAGGGATCATATCGCTTGCTGGAGCGTCCGCGCTCGCTTGCCACACGGAAGCCTGGCTGACATATTGCTTGTTTAAGATATTGTTAAACACGGCTGAAATCCTTAAACCCTGCCATTTTTTAGAAGTGGGGGTCCAGTTGATAAAGACATTATGCACGCCATACCCAGGCTTATGGATTTTCATCAAGCCGTATTGAGGGTAGTAGATAGAATAGCCTTCATAGAACATGTTGGTTACAAAGCGTGAGAGCCAAGTTAAAGTAAGCCCCCATTTGTGGATATTGTAATCGGCTTTTAGGATAAACACATTCCCAGTCGTTGCAGCTAAAGCGTAAGTGTCCGCTAATAAATGCCCCCTAGCTGTCGGCCAAGAGCGAGCCACTGAGAAAGTCCCTACGAAATTTTTATATTGCACATTCCCTGAAACTTCATAACCATAGATATTAATGGTTTCGGGTAAATTCCCTGACATGTTTTTTGCGGTCGCGTTACCCCCGCCATTTTTAGAAGTGTCTTGCCCGTAGCTGTTGAGGAAGTTATTGATGACCTGATAGAACGCTGCCCCGCGCACATTGAAATACTTGCTGTTGTAATCCACATTAAATTCCACATTTTGACCGATCGCAGGGCGTAAATTCCTTTGATAAATCACCGTGGGATCGCGCATCAAAACGCCATCGCCAGGCAAGGCCCCCTTAGTTACATACGCATAGCTCACTTTCAAGCCAATGCTTTCAATGGGGTTATAAAGCACGGTTGCAGAAGGCGAGAAACCAGAAGTTACATGCGTGCGACCGTTTTTGTCTAGCAAGGTGTAAATATCATAACGAGTTCCCGCACCCACGATGAGATTTTTCAAGAGATTGTAGTTCGCTTGCATAAACCCTCCGATGATATTACCGATCGCATGCGAATTTTGAGGCATGTTACGATAGAGCGGGTTAGGTGCGTTTAGATTTTGAGGGTATTGAGAGCTTTGATCGGTGTAGTAATGGCGGTAAGGCAAGCCCGGCCCATTAGGGTCGTTAGGATCAATGTTGTTTTTATAATAGCCGTTTTTGCCTTTATCCAATCCAGAGAAAACGCTCAGGTTTTGATAAATCATGCCGTATTCAAACACATTCCCATAATCTTCACTAATGGGGTGGGTAACTTTAAAATTAACGCCTGAGTTGATTAAAAAAATCCTTCTGGCTAAAGTCCCCTCAGCGTCCGCATTCCCTAAAGTCCAATCGTTCGCGCTAGGGTTTTGAGCGTTAGGGGGGGTCATGTCATAATCAGGATTTTTAGGGACAAGCCCATGGTAAATATTAGATCCTGTGGAAATTGCAGAAGCGCCTTGCCAATTGATCGATCCCGGCTGCCCATAGCCTATTTGATAGCCTCCATCAGAGGGTCTGATAGCTCCTTGCGTGCACTGGCTGATATTGTCCGGGTTATTACACCACTCTTTCACTTCAGGGATATAATCCGGATTAGCCGGCTCATTAGAATTGTAAGCGAAAGGATTCACCACAGGGTTATAATCGCCCCCCCTTACCCCTAAAAAGGCAGTGGATTCAACGCGCGGCTGACTAAAACTAGTGCCTCCATCATGCTTGTATTTCAGGCTCAAATTGTGGTTGAAGTTGATCGTATGGGCTAATTCTTTCCCAAAGTCAATCACAAAAGGCGCTGGCTGGCTTCCTGGGTCATTGGCTTTGGAGAGGGCTGAAGTGGTGTTAGGGCGTAAAAGCCTGGTGGAATTTTCCCTTGTCATGTTGTAGCTTAAGCTGATGGTATCCGTGTCGTTGATATAGCCATTGACTTTACCTAAAACGCTATTGACTTCACTCGGAGTCCCTACGCCAATGTCGCTATTGCTCGGATCTTGCAAGTCAAAAGTAGGGTGGAAGAGATCCCTAAAAGCGTTGTTCCCGTCTCTGTAATAAAAAATATTTTGATGGTTGTAATAAGCGAGTATGTCCCAATTTTTACCCCGGTAAGCCGCAGTGGCGTTCATGCGATACCCAAAGTTGGTATAAAAGCCCGCTTCCGCTTTAGCCCCATAAGTTTGATTCTTTCTTAAGAAGTCGTTAGCGTCAATCGTGGTGAAAGACAATTTACCCGCAACCGCACCTGGTCCTGCTGAAGCGTTCGCCGCCCCCTTAATCACTTCCACTTCTTTAATCATATTAGGATCGATCACGGTGTTAGCGTCATGGTGGAAAATGTTACCATTTTGAGCGACGCCATCTATCGTTACCCTTAAGAGACGGCTCTCAATCCCCCTAACATAGATTTTTTGCGCCATCAAGCCCCCACTTGCCACATTCACATCCGCTCGAGTCCTAAAAATATCACGGATTTGGTTACTTTGGCGCTGTTGGAGCTCTTTCCTTTCAATATACATTTTGTTGTTGTATTCAAAAGTCCTTTCACCCTTAGTGGTTACCTTACCCAAAGTGTGGGTATTTTCTTGAGCTTGCAAACTGCTAGCGACAATACAAGAGACAAACACGATACGAAATTGATTTCTAAGCATTTCTTTTAGCCTTTCTATTTACTTTTTTCTAAAAAAATTAGTCAAGTTTTAAACCTAAGGTTATTATTACATTATTCTATTTAATAATACCTTAAATTTGTTTTAGGATTAAGAAAATACCAAGAAAAATGTGATTAAAAAAGTTTTAGCATTTTATTGAGCGGCTGATTACTGAGCGGCCGAATCGATCACTATGCGTGAAGAAGCGCTGCTGATCCCTCTTAAAAAAGTTTGAGAAGACACATTGATTTCAGCGTTCTGGCGGAAAATATCGCTTGGCTGGTTGCTTTGGCGTTCTTCTAAATCATGGCGTTTGATGATAATGGTATTCCCCCATTGAAAGGGTCTATAAGCGCGCTTTTTTTTAATGACAAAATGAGGTTCTAAATCTAAAAATTGCGCGTAATTCGGGAAATATAACGGCTCTAATAAAGGGTTTATGGGGTGCGCTTTTAAAGTAATAAGGAGAAAAAAGAGGCTAAAGATTGGTTTCATAGTAAATTTTCACGCTCGCCCCCACTTGAGAATTGGGAGAAATTTCTAACTTGCTGATTTTTAAATAAAGCTCAGAGATCTCCTTGTAGCGCGTTTTTAAAATTTGGCTTAAATCTTTTAGGGCGTCTTCAATGAGTAAGTATTGTTTTTCTTGCATCATCTTTTGAATAAGCTCTTGGATTTCCATGTAGTCTAAATAAGCTTTATTGGGTAATTGCGTGTAGAAAAGATCCAAATCCACGCTTATTTTTTGGGGTTTTAAGCGTTCAAATTCTAAAATCCCCAAAATCGCCTCAAACACCAAGTTATGGATATGAACGCCTTGTTTAGTTTTCATAAGACTTTCTTTTCCTTGCCGGCTAATAAATTAAAAATATTGCCTGCATGCTTGATAAGGGTAAAAATAAAAATAAGCACCATCGGCGTTTGCGTGCCGACTTCTTTAAGGATATTGACGCTATCTGGGATATGCATATAAGGGATAAAAAAGATAAGAACAGTCGCTGTGCCTACCCCTAGAATGCTAGCGAGTGAAGAGATTTTAAGCACCTTACCCACAAAAAACCACACCGTTAAACCGATGAGGCTTTCAATAGGGATGAGCAAAACCACAGAGCCCATGATTGTAGAAACGCCCTTACCTCCATTGAAATTCAAAAAAGGCGAATAACAATGCCCTAAAATGCTAGCGATAGCGACCATCCATTGCAAACTATAATCCAACCCAAACAATTTGCTTAAAAAAACCGCGAACATGCCTTTGAATAGATCCAAGATTAAGACTAATAAGGCCATTTGTTTAGCGTTGCTCACGCCCTTACTTTGTAAAGCGCGTAAGACATTCGTCGCGCCAATACCGCCCGATCCGATTTTAGTAATATCCATGCCATAAAAGATTTTCATTAACGCATAGCCAAAAGGAATCCCCCCAATCAAATAACCCAAAAGGGTGAAAATCACATTGATATTGGTTAGGAAATTTAAAACGCTTTCCATAAATACCCTTTCAAATAAAATAGCGATCATTATAACATGTTGCTTTTTAAGTGAAAGCGTTAAGTTGTTAGGGTATAGTGGCTTAAAAATTTTAGGATATTGAGAATGCTTGAAACTTCTAGCCATTTTTTAAAATCGTTCCGCTTGAAGCGTTATATAGGGTTTTTATTGATTTCTTTAGCGCTACTGATCACGCCCTTTGTTCGCATTGATGGGGCGCATTTGTTTTTGATCTCCTTTGAACATAAGCAATTGCATTTTTTAGGCAAGATCTTTAGCGCTGAAGAATTGCAAGTCATGCCTTTTATGGTTATTTTGCTTTTTATAGGGATTTTTTTCATCACCACTAGCCTTGGGCGTGTGTGGTGCGGGTGGGCTTGCCCGCAAACCTTTTTAAGGGTGCTTTATAGAGATGTGATTGAAACCAAGATTTTCAAACTCCATAAAAAGATCAGCAACAAACAAGAAAGCCCTAAAAACACCCCAAGCTACAAGGCGCGTAAAGTATTGAGCGTTTTGTTGTTCGCTCCTGTTGTTGCGGGGCTAATGATGTTGTTTTTCTTTTATTTCATCGCCCCAGAAGATTTTTTTATGTATCTTAAAAACCCTAGCGATCACCCTATTGCTATGGGTTTTTGGCTTTTTAGCACGGCTGTGGTGCTATTTGATATAGTGGTGGTTGCGGAGCGTTTTTGCATTTATTTATGCCCTTACGCTAGGGTGCAATCGGTGTTGTATGACAATGACACCTTAAACCCTATTTATGATGAAAAGCGCGGCGGAGTACTTTATGACAATCAGGGCCGCCTTTTTCCCTTACCCCCCAAAAAACGCAGTGCGGAAAACGAATGCGTGAATTGTTTGCATTGCGTGCAGGTTTGCCCCACGCATATTGATATTAGGAAAGGCTTGCAATTAGAATGCATCAATTGCTTAGAGTGCGTGGATGCATGCACGATTACCATGGCTAAATACAACCGCCCTTCACTCATCCAATGGTCTTCAACTAACGCCATTAATACGCGCCAAAAAGTGCGCCTAGTGCGTTTAAAAACGATCGCTTACATGGGGGTTATCGCTATTGTGATAGCCCTTTTAGCCATCACTTCGTTTAAAAAAGAACGCATGCTCTTAGACATTAACCGCAACAGCGATCTGTATGAATTGCGATCTAGTGGGTATGTGGATAACGATTACGTGTTTTTATTCCACAACACGGACAATAAAGACCATGAGTTTTATTTCAAAATTTTAGGGCAAAAAGACATCCACATCAAAAAGCCTTTAAACCCTATCGCCATTAAAGCCGGACAAAAGATCAAAGCGGTAGTGATTTTAAGAAAACCCCTAAAAAGTAACGCCACAGAATACAAACGCGCTAAAGACGCTCTAATCCCTATTACCATACAAGCTTATAGTGCAGACGATAAGAATATTACGATAGAAAGGGAATCGGTGTTTATTGCGCCCAGTGAAGATTGAAGCCTAAAATTAGCGCTCAATCACTTCATAAGGCAAGCCTTGTTTGATCAATTCTTCCATGAAAGGATCGGTGTTTAATTCTTCTATGTTGAACACCCCGGCTTTAAAATGCTCCACGCTCCAAGTGTCGTTGCAAATCATTTTAGCCGCGCACATCGCTGGCACGCCGGTGGTGTAGCTTATGGCTTGCGAACCCACTTCTTCATAGCATTTTTTGTGATCGCACACGTTGTAAATGTAGAGCGTTTTGTCTTGGTTGTTTTTAATGCCGGTCATGTAGCACCCGATGTTGGTTTTACCGGTGGTGTCTTTGGCTAGAGTGGCCGGGTCCGGAAGCAAGGTTTTTAAAAATTGTATCGGCACGATTTTTACGCCTTGATGCTCTATTTCTTTAATGCCTAGCATGCCGACATTTTCCAAGCATTTCATGTGGGTTAAATAATTTTGAGAGAAAGTCATAAAAAATCTCGCCCTCCTCAAGCCCTTAATGTTTTTGACTAACGATTCCAATTCTTCATGGTATAAAAGATACGAATCCATTTCGCCAATTTGCGGGTAAGCCCACACTTGCTTGATTTCTAAAGGCTTAGTTTCAATCCATTTGCCATTTTCATAATAACGCCCTTTAGAGCTGACTTCTCTCAAATTGATTTCAGGGTTAAAATTCGTGGCAAAAGGGCGTTTGTGATCCCCAGCGTTGCAATCTAAAATATCTAAAGTGTGGATAGTGTCAAAATGGTGTTTTTGAGCGTGAGCGACATAAGCGTTCGTAACGCCCGGATCAAACCCAGCCCCTAAAACCCCTAAAATCCTTGCTTCTTTATAAGCCTTGTCAAACGCCCATTGCTCTTTGTATTCAAACTTCGCTAAATCCGGGTGTTCGTAATTGGCGGTATCAATGTAATGCGTTTTAGTCTCTAAACATGCTTGCATGATCGTTAAATCTTGATAGGGTAAAGCCACATTAACAACGACTTTAGGCTTGTGTTTTTGGATTAAAGCGACTAAGGCTTGCGTATCATCGGCATCCACTTGCTCAACGCCAATTTCCCCCAAACCCTTTTTGAGCATGCTTTCTTTAATTGCATGGCATTTGTCTAAGCTCCTGCTCGCTAAAATGATATTTTTAAACACATCTCTGTTCATGCCCATTTTGTGCGCTACCACACTGCCTACGCCACCAGCTCCAATTTGTAATACTGTATGCAAGGAACACCTACTTTCTAACTAATCTCGTTCTTTTAGGGGGGTATTATATTATAATAAGATAAATTTGATTAATAAGGATGCAGGCTTGCAAGAAATTAAGTTGGATATTTATGCCACTTTGGTGTGCATGGTTTTAGTGTTACTCTTGGGGCGTTATGTGATTTCTAAAGTCAAGTTTTTAAGAGATTATGATATTCCAGAGCCTGTTGTGGGCGGGGTTTTAGTCGCTTTTTTTATCATGTTAGCGCGTCAGTTTTACAATTTTGGTTTGCAGTTTGATTCTTCTTTAAAAGATCCTTTAATGCTGACTTTTTTTATCACCATTGGTTTGAGCGCGGATTTCAAATCTTTACAAAAAGGCGGCAAAATGCTTGCGGTTTTTTTGCTGGCTGTGGCGGGGTTTGTGGTGTGTCAAAATGCAGTGGGGATTTCTATCGCTAGCCTTTTAGGGGTCAATCCTTTAATGGGGCTTTTAGGGGGATCGATCGCTTTAGTGGGGGGGCATGGCACTAGCGCGGCATGGGCTAATTTTTTCACCCAACCACCTTATAATTTTAGCTCTAGCTTGGAAGTGGGTATGGTGTGCGCGACTTTTGGCTTGGTGAGTGGGGGGATTATTGGAGGGCCTGTCGCTAAATATTTGATTTCAAGATACAAACTAGAGCCTAAAGACACTAAAGAAAAAGACACTTTAGAGGGCGTGGTGTCTAAAGGTTTTGAAACCCCTAAAGAGCAGCGCCTAATCACCGCATCCAGTTTTGTAGAAACCTTAGCTCTCATTGCAATAGCTTTATTAGTGGGGACTTTTTTATCGCATCTGATGCCTAAAAGTTTCACTTTACCGACTTTCGTGTGGTGCTTGTTTGTGGGGGTTATTTTAAGAAATGCCTTGTCGTTTTTTAAAATCCATAGCGTGTTTGACAGAGAGGTTTCAGTTATAGGGAACGTGAGCTTGAGCCTGTTTTTAGCCTACGCTTTAATGAGCGTGAATTTGTTAGAATTGTTAAAACTCGCTGTGCCTTTAGCGGTTATTTTGAGCGTTCAAGTGGTATTTATGATCTTTTATGTGGTGCTTGTAACCTTTAGGGTATGCGGGAAGGATTATGATGCGGCGGTGTTGTGCGCGGGGCATTGCGGTTTTGGGCTTGGAGCGACTCCAACGGCTATGGTGAATATGCAAACCATCACCAACCACTACGGGCCATCGCATGTAGCGTTTATTGTCGTGCCTTTAGTGGGAGCGTTTTTTGTTGATATTATTAATGCTTTAGCGATTAAAGGCTTTTTGCTTTTGCCTTTTTTCCCTAGTTAAACCATGAGACTTTATGAAAGTTTATTAGAAATGTGCTTGAATAAGGCGTGGGAATATCAAACCCTAGCCTTAGAAAACCCAAGCGTGGCCTGCATGGTGCTAGATAAAAACCATGAGATCTTGAGTTTAGAAACCCATAAAAAAGCCAAAACCCCGCATGCAGAAGTCTTGGCCGCCCAATCAGCGTTAAAGATTTTACGCCCCCATTTAAAAAGCGATTTAGAAAAATTAGAAGACCCTAAAATTTTAAGCGATTTTTTAAAAACACACCACGATAACGCCTTTAAAGACTGCGTTTTTTTAATCACCCTAGAGCCATGCAATTCTTATGGTAAAACCCCGGCATGCAGCGGATTGTTAGAAATTTTAAAGCCTAAAAGAGTGGTCATTGCCGCAGAAGAAAACGAAGCTAAAAAAGGGGGCTTAGCAAGGCTACAAAAGGCTCATATTGAAACAATGATTTGTCATAATTTAGAAAACAAGGCTAAGGACTTGCTCTTGCCTTTTAGGGTAATGGAACAAAAGGGGCGTTTTAATTTGTTCAAACTCGCTTTAAGGATGAATGGGGATTATTACCATGGCAAGATCACCGGGCAAAAAAGCGTTATTTTCACGCACAACCAGCGAGCGGTATGCGACACGCTCATCATTTCTGGGAAAACCATAAGAACGGACAACCCCTTATTAGACGCTCGCTTTTGCGATAGCTTTTATCACAATAAAAACCCCAATATCGCTATTTTATCCAAGCACTCAATTGATCCCCATTCAAAAGTTTTTTTTGCACCCAATCGTTTGGTTAATATTTTCAACAACCCTAAAGATTTACCCCTAGAGAAAGGGTTTAATTTCATTGAAGGGGGGTGGGGATTGTTTGAGAGCTTGAGGGACAAAATTGATGCGTTGCTTTTGCATTCGCATGCGTCTATGATTAACGAAGCGTTTAGTGCATTCGCTTTAAAAACCCCTTTTAAAGGGCGGTTGTTGCATGCGCAAATCTTAGAAAATGAAGCCCTTTTATGGATAGAAAACTCTTAAGATTATACCAGCCCTTAAACGCTTATTCTTACAACAGCGATTCGCTTTTTTTATACGATTTTTCACGCCCTTTTATCAAAAATAGCGGCGCGATTTTAGACATAGGCTCAGGGTGTGGGGTTCTAGGCTTGCTCTGCGCTAGAGACAACCCGCTAGCGAGCGTTCATTTAGTGGAAAAGGATAGCAAAATGGCGTTTTGCTCCCAAAAAAACGCCCTTAAATTCCCTAACGCTCAAGTGTTTGAGGGCGATTTTTTAGATTTCAACCCTCCAATTTTGTATGATGCGATTGTGTGTAACCCTCCTTTTTATGCCTTAGGATCTATTAAATCTCAAATTAAAGGGCATGCGAGGCACCAGAGCGAATTAGACTTCGCTTCTTTAGTGGCTAAAGTGAAAAAATGCCTAAAACCTAAAGGGTATTTTATTTTTTGCTATGAAGCCTTGTCGCTTTGCTTGGTCATAGAGAGTTTAAAAAGCGCTAAACTCACGCTAGAAACTTTAAGGTTTGTCCAAAGTTTTAAAGACAAAAACGCTCATTTGATGCTTGGAGCGGCTAGGAATAATTCCAAAAGCGCCCTAAAAGTCTTGCCCCCTTTAATCACGCACCATTCCAAAAACCAAAGCGACAACACCAAAGAAGTTTTAAGCATCTATCAAATCTGTAACACTTATTCTATCAAAGCGCTTCTGAATTAGCGCCTCTAAATTAAGGATTCAAAAATGAAATGTTCGCATTGCCAGTTGGAGTTTAAAGAAAGTGAGCTTTTTAAAGAGGTGATCAATCATAAAGAATTGTATTTTTGCTGCACGGGGTGCGCTAGGGTGTATGCGTTATTATTGGATTTGAATTTAGAGAGCTTTTATGACAAATTAAACGATTCCACTTTAGCCCCCGTAACGCCCCAAGATTCAATGAATATTTTAGAATTAGAACAGGCCCTTGAAGAAAACAATAAGGGCGAATTAATCCTTAATCTTTTGCTAGAAAAAACGCATTGTAACGCTTGCTTGTGGCTCAATCAAAAGGTTTTAGAGCGCTTAAAGGGGGTTAAAAAAGTGAGCGTGAATTTCACCACCCACCATTTGCAAATCGTGTTTGACAAGTCCTTAAACCCTAAAGAGATTATTCAAAAAATTGAGAGTTTGGGCTATGGGGCTAAAATTTATAACGCAAAAAATTACACCCTGAAAGCCCAAAAAGAGCAACGCTCCTACTTGCTCACTTTAAGCGTGGGGTTTTTTGCCACCATGAATTTGATGTTTATTGCCATTGCCAAATACGCAAGTTATGGTAGCGCGAGTTATGGCGGTGCGAGTTATGGCGGTGGTATGGATAAGCTCATGCAAAGGAATTTGGATCTCGTATCGCTCTTTTTAAGCTTGTTGGTGTTAGTGGTGGTGGGGCGTTTTTTCATTAAGGGGGCGTTTTATGGGCTAAAAAATGGCGTTTTGGGCATGGATTTGAGCGTGTCTTTTGGGGCGTTATCGGCGTTTGTTTATTCCATTTATGCGATGTTGGTGTCTCAAGAGACTTATTTTGAAGCGAGCAGCACGATTTTAACGCTTGTTTTTGGCTCTAAGTTTTTGGAATTAAAAGCCAGGCTGTTTGCGAATGAAAAATGTTTGGCCCTAGAATCGCATGAAATCCATAGCGTGATTGTTGTAGAAAATGGCAAACAGATAGAAAAACACCCTAAAGATGTGGCGATAGGCTCTGTTGTTTGGGTGCCAAGCGGAGCTAAAATCGCTTTAGATGGCGTGCTTTTAAGTAATGCGAGCGTGGATGCGTCTTTGATCAGTGGGGAGTTTAAGCCTTTGGAATTGGGGGTTAATGATCCAATTTTAGGGGGTTATGTGAATGTGGGCGTGCCTTTTATCTATCAAGTGAGCGCTAATTTCCAAAACTCACGCCTTTCTAGTTTGCTAGAAACTTTAAAAAAGAGTTTTTTAGAAAAGCCCTTAATTGAGAGCAGCGCGAATCAAATTGCGGATATTTTTTCTAAAGCGGTGTTGTTTTTAGCCTTTGTAAGCTTTTTATTATGGCAATTTGGTTTGGGGGGTAATTTTGAAAAAGCCTTAATGGTGTGTATTAGCGTGTTAGTCATCAGCTGCCCTTGCGCATTCGCCTTGGCCACACCCATTGCGTTAGTGATAGGGGTGTTTAAAAACCCTTTGATCGTGTTTAAGGAAGCGTTATTTTTAGAAACTCTGGCTAAAGTGAAAAAAATCTTTATAGACAAAACCGGCACCCTCACGCAAAAAGAAGTCCTTTTAAAAGAAAAAATCATTTATGAAGAATTTGATGGAAGGCTTTTGAAGAGCCTTTTAAAAAACAGGGAGCATTTAGCCCATAGCGCGATTCTTAAATCATTAGATGGCGATGAGGTTAATTTAGAAAAGATAGAGTTTTTCGCTCATGGCTTAAAAGCGAGCTATCAAAACGAAACTTTGCTAGTGGGGAGTTTGAAATTTTTAAACGCTATGGGGGTTGATTTAAAGGTCAAAGAGGGCGCTAATATCATGGTAGGTTTTGCGAAAAACAAGACCTTATGCGCGTTATTCATTTTAGAAGAGCGTTTGAAAGCTAACGCTAAAGAAGTCATTCAGGCTTTACAAAATCAAGGATTAGAATTAGAAATTTTAAGCGGGGATAATGAAAGCTCGGTTAAGGAGTGCGCGAAAAAATTAGGGATTTCTAAGTATCATGCTAATTTGACCCCTGAAGATAAGGCTCAAATCATCAGCTCTTATAAGGGCGTGTGCGCAATGATAGGCGATGGCAATAATGACGCGCTAGCCTTAAAACAAGCGAGCGTTTCTTTGGGGTTTGAAAAAAGCGCTTTGAGTAAAAGCGCATGCGATATTTTGCTTTTAGAAGAGGATTTGAGTTTGCTAGAAAAAGCGTTTCATAACGCTCAAAAAGTCTATCAAGTGGTGCTGCAAAACATTGTTTTGAGCTTGATTTATAACGCTGTTTTAATCCCGGTCGCTATGCTAGGATACATCAACCCTTTAATAGCGAGTTTGAGCATGAGTGGTAGCTCGCTCTTGGTGGTTTTAAATTCTTTGAGGTTGAAGCGAACTTAAACAAACCACATCGTTTTGGCTAAAATGGCGATTAAAAAGCCAAAAGTTAGAGCGATAGGGTGGATATATTTACCAATAGGGTTTTTCTTGCCCAAAAACTTACATAATAAAGAAAAAAGCACCAAAAGAAAAATGCTTAACGCTAAGATCACTTTAAGCATGAGTATCTTTTGAAAAGGGGTTTCACACCAGCCTTTATCGCCCCCCATGTATTGACTAAGCATCATGCCCCCTGTTAAAACAAGCCCTAAAACGCATAAGGGCATGATTTTGATCGCTCTTTGAGTGATTCCTGTATTCGCTTTATTGGCAAACTCTTCGCCAAACATTTTCTTCACATTGGGGAAAATTACCTCATCAAAAAACAAGTAGCCAATAAAAATAATGGCGCACAATAAATGAACAACCAACACATAAGGATAAATCGCATCCATTTAAAATCCTTTATTCATGGGAAAATTAAAGAGTTTTTAATCTACTATAAAAGGATTTTATTGTCAAGTATCCCACTATTATGGGAATTTTAGGGGTGGTTTTTGTTTGACTTTTAAGATTGCAATTAGCTATAATAAAATAATTAAAAAAGTAACACTTAAGCGGAGACCCTAGAGAGTGATGCTCAATTTTATGACAAAGAAGAAAAATAGAATGCAAGGTTGCAAAATGGTTTGTAAAAATTTTAATCGTAAGGAATCTGTTTTGATAGCTCAATCTTTAGATATTTCTAAAAAAGGCTCGGTAATTTTAGGCGCTCTTTTGAGTTCGTTATGGCTGACAAACCCCTTAAATGCCCATGAAAAGAATGGCGCGTTTGTGGGGATTAGCCTGGAAGTGGGTAGGGCTGATCAAAAGACCAACGCTTATAAAAACGGCGAGTTATTTCAAGTGCCTTTTGGCGATGTTTCAGCCAATGATAATGGTAAAGTCCCTGACGGGCAGACTGGTGGCTGTCAGCCAGCTTCAGGGACGCCAGGAACGCCAGGCTATACTAAAGCTAACTGCGTGGTCAATTGGACTTCGCGCACCATGCTTAGCACCAATAAGGACATTCCTGGCCGTAACCAGCCGATGTATGGGCTAGGCGTGATGACAGGGTATAAGCATTTTGTGGGTAAAAAAAGGTGGTTTGGGTTGCGTTATTATGGCTTTTTTGATTATGGGCATACCAATTTCTCTAACTCCAGAGCCGCTAACGCTATATCGCCTTTTTATTTGAGCGATCAAAAAGCGGACATGTATACTTATGGTTTTGGCACAGACATGCTTTTTAACATTATAGACAAGCCTAAAGCCACGGTTGGGTTTTTTCTAGGCGTGAATTTTGCGGGTAACACTTGGACTAACAATCGTGTGGGGTATTTTAAGGACGGGTATGTTTATGGCGTCAATACGGACGCTGACGCTTACATGACTAACGCTGATGGCACAATCACTTGCGGGGACACGACGCCGGCGAGTTGCAATGTGGGGATTAACCCTAATAGCGTCTATACCACAGGAAAATTAAACGCTAAAGTGAATAACACGATTTTCCAGTTTTTAGTGAATGTGGGCATTAGGACTAATATTTTTGAACACCATGGCATTGAGTTTGGTATCAAAATCCCCACGCTCCCTAATCACTTTTTTAAAGGCTCTACTACTATAAGAGCGAAAAAACAAGGCCCGCTAGAGAATGGGAACCCGACTACTATCACAGGAGCAGAAACCAATTTCAGCTTAACCCAAACCTTACGCCGTCAGTATTCTATGTATTTGCGTTATGTTTATACTTTTTAAGTTTGGTAGGGTTTTAGGCAAGGCTTAGATATGAAAGCTTGACGCTTTAAGCTTTCAAATCGTCATTGAGTTGCAATAATTCTGCACTGTTTTCTACTTTTTTGATAAAATCATCATTACTGCCAATGAGTCCTTATGCTGTTGTGGTGATATTTCTATAATGCGTTCTAATTCTTCATCGCTAAAGATATATTCATTGGAGTCAAATTTTTCTTTCAATTCTTTATTTTGATTGATAGAGATAGTCTCGCAAAATAAATACCTCTAGCGTCCTTTATACGAACGCCCTTTTGGTGTTAGAGCATAAAAACCTTTTTGCAATCTCTCAAAGAGTCCTAAACCTTGTTTTGAATGGCTATCTTTTTGATGGTGGTTGAGTTCGCCCCTGATAGTGTTCCTAAAAGTATCGCTTTTGTATTTGTATCCCCACTCTTCTTTTTTTATTCGCTCTTCTAATGCTTGATAAATATCTTGTAATGCTACTTGTTTAACGCCTTTTTCCTCACAGGAAAAAATAAATTCCACTATCATTGCCTTAATAGAGGGGATAGTTCCAGGAAGCAATTTTTCTTGTTTTTCAATCTCTTTAATCTTTTCTTGAATGCTTTTATCTTTTGAGACTTTTTGTTCATTTTTAATAATGGCACTAAAAACTTCATCATAGCTTTCTAAATACTCTTCATTAGGAGTGAACAGACTATCTGCATATTTTATAGAATTGTAGATAGCGTTTAGTTGTGAGTAATATAGTGGTTTCTTTTCTGTAAAAATGGTATTGACTTCAAAATTATTCTCCAACCCCCCTTTGGTTAAGTTGGTGCTGCCTATAATGGAAGTTTTTTCTTTTCCGTTGTCAAACATATAAATTTTAGGGTGGAATACAATATCTGTTTTGTTATTTTCTTTGTCGCCGTAGCAATAAAATCTTAATTTTTTATAAGTTTTATTTAAGTCTAGCAAAAATCGTATGGATTTTGAGTCGGTTGTTTTAAAATCAAGTCCTACAATAATCTCAAATTCTGCCCCCTTTTTTAAAGAATCAATCAAAGCATCTTGAATCACTTCAACCCCACTGTATTTTAAAAAAGCAACTGCAATGTGAGTGTCTAAAGAATTTCTCAGCCCTTCAGTAATCACTTTGGGATAATTGAGATTAGATAGGATTTGAACAGAACTCACCAAAAACCTTAATAATTTTTTAGGCTATTTTACAAGTCTTAAGTTAATGTTGCATTGTAGGTCTTTTAATTTAGATCTCTAATGAGAGCTTGAGTTGCTATAGGTTTATAAATCCTACAACCTCTTATTAAGCTTTTTAAAATACCAAAGACTGAGGGCTAAGAATACGAAAAAGGGCGATAGCACGCCTATTTCAGGAATGAGTATCCCTGAAATGCTGAACTTCCCTAAAGCAAAGAATAGCCCCCAAACAACGAGCGTGATAATGATAAACTTTAGCCCTAAAAGAGCCAGGTTTTCATAGCGGGCGAGACTGGGCGAAAAATAAGCGATTAAAACGCTTAAAAACGGCACAAAAAAGGGCAAGATCGCAAACACATACAAAAACGAGCGCACTTTTTTCGTGTCCGCGTTTTGGCGCACTAAAGCATGCAAGGATAAAAGAGCGTCTGTGATAGAAACCGCAGGCTTGTTTTGATAAATGGTGTCCAAAACTTTAGGGCGGAAATTTTTGAGCGTTTTAAAGGTTTTTAAACGCGTGGTGTTTAAAGCGTTGTTGCCCAGTTCAAAACTCAAGGGCATTTCATAGATAGTAGTGTCATGCAAGATCCAATACTTGTCTTCAAAAAAAGCTTCTTTAGCTTCAGCATAAGATTCTAAAGTCCTGTCTTTTAAGCGAAACACCTTGATATTTTGGGCTTTTTGCAATAAGGGATTAATCTTATCAAAATACACGTAATCATCGTTATATTTCACTAACAAATGCTCTGAAACGCTCAAAGAATTGTCTTTGTAGATCAAATTTTGCGTTTTTTCTTCCATATACACAAAAGGAGTCGCGTTCAACCCCACATAAATAGCCGTGAAAAACAAGCTAATCAAAAAAATAGGGTTTAAAATCTGGCGTTTGGAAAAGCCAATGGAGAGCAGGGCGGTGTATTGGTTGGATTTAATGAAGGCGATATAAAATAAAACCATCGCCAAAAGCAAGGAAATGGGCAAGGTGTAATTGAGCGCGAATAAAATGTCATAGGTGAAAAATAAAATGATCATGTTCGCAGAATCGGGCATTTTATCGGCGTATTTCAGGCTGTCAATGCCCACAAAGAACAATTCTAAAGCTAAAAGTACGATTAAAAAGTATTTGAAATAATACCACCCTACAAATCTAAACAAACGCACTTTAAACCCCTAACTTTCTATTTTTAAAGGTTTTTTGAGCGTGAAACGATTTTGCATGGCGTTAAAATCATGGCTTTCTATAAAAAATTTTAGGGCGTTTTTGGCATGTTCAAACGCAACGTTTTTTAAAGGCTCTTCGTTGTTGTGGAATTTTGAAAGCACATGCTCAATTACACCAATTCCTTTAGAAATCCCCACCCTCAAGCGGTAATAAGAATTAGAACACAACAAATCAATGGATTTTAAGCCATTATGCCCTCCATTCCCCCCACCCTTTTTAAATCTCACAACGCCCAAAGGTAGATCCAAGTCGTCATGGACAATTAAAAGCTCTTCAGTTTTGTAAAAATTTTTAACGCTTAAAACGCTCTCGCCGCTTAAATTCATGTAAGTTTGGGGCTTGAGTAAGATAAAATCCTTATAAACGCACAAACAAGCGTTGTGTTTGGGAGAAAAAGCGAAAGAAAGATCCAATTCGCTAACGAGTGAATCTAAAATATCAAAACCAGCGTTGTGTCTGGTGTGAGCGTAACGCAAAGTAGGGTTGCCTAAACCTACTAAAAGCGTCATAGCCTGAAATCACTTCGCTTTAATCACACCGATCACAGCGATAGAATCATGATCTAAGATCTTAACATTCTCATGTTTTTCTAAATCGCGTACCAAAATAGACTCATTCACATCTAAAGGGGCTACATCCACTAAATAGTGATCGGGCAAATGCTCTGGAGCGCATTCCACGCTAATACGCTTTTTAGAGAGCATCAAAATCCCTTTATTCTTCAAGCCCACTGGAGTGCCTTGGTGTTTAACGGGGACTTTAAACTTAGACTTCACGCCTCTAGTAACAGCGAGCAAATCCACATGGATAAGCTCGTTAGTAACAGGGTTTTTTTGGTATTCTTGAACCACGACTTCAAAAGTCTTATCCCCTAATTTCACCGGGAAAATCAAATGTTTTTTTTCCTTAAGGTATTTAATGAAAGGGTTTAATTTGAACGCGCCATTCACGTTTTCAACACCCTTTCCATAAACGTTTGCGATTAGATAGCCATCTTTTTTTAAAGCTTTAGCGTTAGCTTTAGTAATACTCTCTCTAATAACGCCTTCTAACATGTCAATCCTTTAAAATAAAATAAGGGTTTATTCTATCCAAAAAACCCTTAAAAATCAAAAACTGCTTAAAAGCTTTTCAAAGGATTGCTTGAACGCTATCAAGCCTTCTTTAAGGAGTTTTTGGGCGGTGTTTTCTAAATCAATGTTTTGCGCTTTCAATTCTTTTTTGAACGCTTCAATTTCTGTAACCTTTAAAGGGGTTTGACACTCGGTATTTGGGTCAAGCAAATAAGCGTTTAAAGCCTCTAGGGGGGCTGTGTTGATAGAGTTTTTAAAACACAGCGCTTTAATATAGTAATCTTTAGCTAAAGCGTTGGATTTAACGCCGGTGGATGCAAAAAGGGTGCTTATTAGTTTATTGGCATGCTGGTTGATTTGGTGATAGCACTCGGTAGCGTTAATGATCCCGCTTTGAGCTTGCAAGTTTTTTGGCACTAGTGGGTCTATTTCTTTGTCAAATCGTGAGACAAACACGCTAATAACCGCTCTTTTTCGCGCCTCTTTGGCTAAGATTTGAGCGATTTCGCCGGCAATTTTAGGCGAAAAGACTAAAGTTACATTAATGGGGATAGAGGCTTGAGCCAGAGCGCTAATGACTTCAAGACCGCTCTCACTCGCCGGGACTTTAATCATCACATTAGGGCGGTTTAATGCTTTGAATAACCGCTTGGCTTCATCAATGCTTTTAATGACATCATCTTCTAAAAAGGGGTCAATTTCTAGGCTAATGTAGCCATTATTAGGGTCTTTTTCATACAAAGGCATTAACGCGCTAGAAGCTTGTAAAATATCCTTTAGCGCCAGAGTTTCATAAATTTCTTTAGCTTTTTGGCCTTTGAGTTTAGCGATTTCATCTTGATAAAACGCGCTTTTTGTGATCGCTTCACAAAACAAACTAGGGTTACTCGTCGCCCCGCAAATAGCCCCCTTATTGATGAGCTTTAAAAAATCGTTTTCTAAAAAATCCCTTTCTATAAAATCGCACCACAAACTGAATTCTTGCATGTTTATCCTTGTTTTAAATTGAGATAATAATCTTTAACGACTTCTTGGTCGCTAAAAAAAATCGTTTTGTCTTTAAAGATTTGAATATTTTCATCGCCCTTGCCTAAAATCAACAACACCTCATCGTCTTTTAAATTTTCTAAAGCGTTTAAAATGGCTTTTTTTCGGTCTTTTTCTACAATGACTTTAGAAGAATTATTGATGCCTTTTAAAATATCCTTAATGATGTCTTCTTCGTTTTCGCTTCTAGGATTGTCTGAAGTTAAGATGATTTGATGCGCATAACAACTCGCTATCGCTCCCATTTTAGGGCGCTTGGTTTTATCCCTATCGCCCCCTGCCCCAAAAAGAGCGGTGATTTTTTGGTTTTTAAAGCTTTCAAAGACTTGTTGCATGCCGTCTGTTGTGTGGGCAAAATCCACGACCACTAAAGGTTTAGGATGCACAATTTCCAAACGCCCCTTAACCCCATAAAAGTTTTCCAATAGCGGTGCGATCGTTTCTAAAGGCAATTGAGTGAGTAGTTTGACCCCCAAAACGCCCGCTAAAATATTATAAAGGTTGTAACGCCCTAAAAGGGGGGAATGTATCAGGGCGGTTTCTTTAAGATTAGGATCTCTTAAATCGTGTTGGTAGCATAAAGACGCGCTAATGGAGGGGTTGAGCGAAAAGGCTTGAACATTCAAATGCGCTCTTTTATCCAGCGCGTAAGTGCGCGCGTTAATGGGGTTAAAAAGGGCGTTTGTTTCATCTCTGTTAATCACTTTCAAGCCCTCATCTTTAAAAAAGCTGTTTTTAGCGTCCCTGTAATTTTCTATATTTTGATGGAAATCTAAATGATCGCTTGTGATATTAGTGAGAATTTTAAGAGCGAAATCAAGCCCGGCGATGCGCTTTTGGGCAATCGCATGGGAGCTCACTTCCATGATAAAGTATTCACACCCCAAACGAATCGCTTCTTCTAAATCGCTATAAAGCTCTAAAAGAGTGGGCGTGGTCAAGCCCTTTTCTTTGATGCGTTCATCGTTGATAAAAAACCCTCTTGTGCCTAAAAGAGCGGTCTTTTTATTCAAATCTAAGAGCAAGGAATACATCAAGCTCGCTGTGGTCGTTTTACCATTAGTGCCTGTAATCCCTACAATTTTAATCTTAAAATCAAAGTAGTTTTTAAGCTCGTTAAAATCCAAAATAGCCAGGTTTTTTTCTGCGATTAAAGGGGCGTATTTTTCGTTTAAAGGCGTTTTGACAAAAAGGATTTCTTCAGGGTTTTCTAAAACTTCATTCGTGTTATCGCTTAAAAAAGAATAGGCGCGGTTTTGATAAGTCAGGGTTTTTTTAAGCTTCATTTTTTAAGCCTTATTGGATTTGAGGGCGTCTTCTAAAAGAGAACGCAAAAATTCATCATAAATAAAAGAATCTTCATGCATGTTTTCAATGTAATTTATTGCTAATTCATAATAGCCATAATGGTTCAATTCTTTCAAAAATTCATAAAAATCCTCTTTATTGTCAAAAATCACCCTAGAGCTGAACATCAAATCTTCAAACGCTTCCTTAAAGCCGCGCTCCAAGCTCAAGCGTTTGAAATCCGCATACAAAATGCCATTCAATTCCTCGCCTTTTTGAGAAATTTGCGCATCAATCTTTTCAGCCATTTGGTTTAACCCCTCATCAAAAGAAGCGATTAAATTGATGATTTGCTCTTCAGCCTGGTTTTTTAAGCTTCGTTTTTGCATAGCGATCAGGCTTTGATACAATTCATAAAAGCTATGGGCTTCTTTAGGGAAATCCTTAGCGATGTCGCTTAATAACGCCCCCACTTTGGCTTTTTGGTTGTCTTTATCCAAAAACAAAACTTCAGAAAAAAGGCGCAACGCTTCAGCGTAATGGGCTTGCTTGAACGCTAAAAATCCCTCTTTAATCAACGCTCGCTTTTTAAATTCATAATCAAACTTTTGCATGCCTAATCATCCTTAAAGCTTATCAAACTCCTTAGCGTTTTCTAAACACACCACTTCTAAATTAGGGTGAATGTCCATTTTAAGCTGCCTTTCAATGACATTTTTTAGAGTGATTTTACTGCTAGAACAAGTCTTACACGCTCCCTCTAAAGCCACATAAATTTTCATGCTTTTCACCCCAAGCACTTCAATATTACCGCCATCTTTGAGCAAGTAAGGGCGGATCTTTTCTATCACAATACGCACCGGTTTTTGTAAATCTTCATCGCTAAATTCTATCATTTTTAAAAACCTTATTTTTAAAATTTTACTTTAAGATACCATATAATGAGCCATTTTTATCAAACGACTCTTTTTAAGAGTGGCTCAAGGGCTAATTGGATAGAATGAAGCCACTATTAGGATAAGGTTTTTGTGACGATATGGAAATTAAAAACATCAAAGAGTTTGAAAAAGCTTCCAAAAAACTCCAAAAAGACACTTTAAAGATCGCTCTCGCTCTTTTGTTCCTCATTGGCGCCGCTTTGCTCGCTCTCATTTTTGGGCAGGCTAATTCTAAGGGATTGTTGCTTATTTTTGCGGCCGTGATTGGGGGCTATATGGCGATGAATATTGGTGCGAACGATGTGTCTAATAATGTCGGCCCTGCCGTAGGCTCTAAAGCCATTAGCATGGGCGGGGCGATTTTGATCGCTGCGGTTTGTGAAATGCTAGGAGCGATCATTGCTGGGGGGGAAGTGGTTTCTACGATTAAGGGCCGTATCGTTTCGCCTGAATTTATTAACGATGCGCACATTTTCATTAATGTCATGTTGGCTAGCCTTTTGAGTGGGGCGTTGTGGTTGCATGTAGCGACTTTAATAGGCGCTCCCGTTTCCACTTCACACTCTGTAGTGGGGGGGATTATGGGGGCTGGAATGGCAGCGGCTGGAATGTCTGCTGTCAATTGGCATTTTTTATCCGGCATTGTGGCCAGTTGGGTAATCTCGCCTTTAATGGGGGCTTTGATAGCCATGTTTTTTTTAATGCTCATTAAAAAGACTATCGCTTATAAAGAAGATAAAAAGAGCGCGGCTTTAAAGGTCGTGCCTTATTTAGTGGCGTTGATGAGCTTAGCCTTTAGCTGGTATTTGATCGTGAAGGTTTTAAAACGCCTCTATGCGGTGGGTTTTGAAATCCAGCTCGCTTGCGGTTGTATTCTTGCGCTTTTGATTTTTATCCTTTTTAAAAGATTTGTGTTAAAAAAAGCCCCGCAATTAGAAAATAGTCATGAAAGCGTTAATGAGCTTTTTAATGTCCCTTTGATTTTTGCTGCTGCGCTTTTAAGCTTTGCCCATGGGGCTAATGATGTGGCTAACGCTATTGGCCCACTAGCCGCTATCAGTCAAACTTTAGAAGATGCGAGCAGCCCTATGGGGAGTACTTTAAACTCTGTGCCGTTGTGGATTATGGTAGTAGGGGCAGCTGGGATCGCTTTAGGCTTGAGCTTGTATGGGCCAAAGCTCATTAAAACGGTGGGGTCTGAAATCACAGAATTAGACAAAATGCAAGCTTTTTGCATCGCGCTTTCAGCGGTCATTACCGTGCTTTTAGCCTCTCAATTAGGCTTACCGGTAAGCTCTACGCATATTGTGGTGGGCGCGGTGTTTGGGGTGGGCTTTTTAAGAGAGCGCTTAAGGGAGCAATCCAGAAGGCGTTTTGCTAGAATCAGAGACAACATTGTAGCGGCGCACTTTGGGGAAGATTTAGAAGAAATTGAAGGCTTTTTAGAACGCTTTGATAAAGCCAATTTGAAAGAAAAATCGCTCATGCTAGAGAGCTTGAAAAAAAGCAAGAACACCGCCATCGCTTTGGAATTGAAAAAGAAAGAAAAAAAGTCGCTTAAAAAAGTGTATAAAGAAGAAGTGATCAAACGCTCCATTTTGAAAAAGATTGTTACCGCTTGGTTGGTAACCGTGCCGGTTTCTGCGCTTTTAGGGGCACTTCTTTTTGTGGCTCTTGGTTTTATAGAAAAGTATTTCTAGGGTTTTTAAAGGCTTGATTTTTTAAATATTTGCTGGATTAAACGCTAAAAATATTTAAAGTTAGGCTTAATCTTTTATGTTAAAATTTTAGGATTTTATCTTTATTTTATATTGATCGTTAGGTTTTAGGTTTAAAGTCATGGGGAGGAGTCAAGGAGCTTATTTGGACCCGTCTGAATCGATTTTGATGTTGATGGTTGCTTTTTTGTTGGTGTTGTTGAACGCTTTTTTTGTGCTTTCAGAGTTTGCCCTTGTGAAAGTGCGTAAAACCCGCTTAGAAGAGCTGGTTAAAATCGGTAATTCCAACGCTAAACTCGCTTTAGAGATGAGTCAAAGATTGGACACTTATTTGAGCGCGACGCAGTTAGGCATCACCCTTTCTTCATTAGCTTTAGGTTGGGTGGGTGAGCCCGCTATCGCAAGGCTGTTAGCCGCGCTATTAGAGTCTATGGATTTAAAGGATAATTCTATTTTCATCCATTCAATGAGCGTGGTTATAGCGTTTTTGAGCATCACTTTTTTTCATGTCGTGTTGGGCGAGATTGTGCCAAAGTCTTTAGCGATCGCCAAATCTGAAAAAGCCACCCTTTTTGCCGCGCGCCCTTTGCATGTGTTTTGGGTGGTGTTTTATCCGGTGGTGCGTTTGTTTGATGTGATCGCTCATTTTTTTTTGAAAAAGATGGGCGTCAATCCTAAAGAGCATGAGGGCATGCATTCTGAAGAAGAGTTAAAAATCATTGTGGGCGAGAGTTTAAGAGAGGGCATTATTGATTCAGTGGAGGGGGAAATCATTAAAAACGCGGTGGATTTTTCTGACACGAGCGCTAAAGAAATCATGACCCCACGAAAAGACATGGTGTGTTTGGACGAAGAAAACAGCTATGAAGAAAATATAGACATTGTTTTAAAAAGCCACTTCACGCGCTACCCTTATTGTAAGGGTTCTAAGGATAATATTATTGGCATGGTGCATATTAGGGACTTGCTTTCTCGCTCTATTTTTACCCCCAAAATGCATGATTTCAAGCAAATCGTTAGGAAAATGATCATCGTCCCTGAAAGCGCGTCTATTTCTCAAATCCTTATCAAAATGAAAAAAGAGCAAATCCATACCGCTTTGGTGATTGATGAATACGGCGGCACGGCCGGGTTGCTCACTATGGAAGATATTATTGAAGAAATCATGGGAGAGATTAGCGACGAATACGACTTGAAACAAGAGGGCGTGAACAAGCTTGAAGAGGGCGTGTTTGAATTAGAGGGCATGCTAGATTTAGAGAGCGTAGAAGAAGTGCTTCATATCCAATTTGACAAAGAATGCGAGCAGGTAACGCTTGGAGGGTATGTTTTCAGCTTGTTAGAGCGCATGCCTATGGAGGGGGATACAATCGTTTCGCATGGGTATGCTTTTGAAGTCTTAAGCGTGGATGGGGCTAGGATAAAACGCTTGAAAGCGGTTAAACAAGATCAGGGAGAAAATGAAGCATGAAAAAAACAACCCTCTTTGTATTGGGCTTATTGTTCAATAGCTCTTTAAGCGCTGTTGATGGGATTTCTCAAACCGAGCCTTCTTCTTTGAAGTTGGCTGAAGACAGCCTACCTTTGAACCACCCTAACGCCCAAAAACTCTCTTTAAAAAACGCATGGAATAGGGTATTGTCTAACCATGAAGGCTTGCATGCACAAGAATACGCCATTAAAAGAGCGAGTAAAATGAAATTAGCGGCTAAACTTTCTTTTTTGCCTCAAATTGATTTGAGCGCTTTTTACGTGTACCTCTCTAACCCCATTAAAATGGATTTTGCCAGCCAAAAACAACCGGGCGTGCAAAAAGCCACCAACCAGATCCATCAAGGCTTGCAAAACATCCAGCAAAATATCCCCCCTCAAGTATTAACCCCTCAAATCCAAGCGGGCATGCAAGGGGTGATGCAAGGTTTTGGGGCTTTGAGCAGCACTTTAGAAGCCCCCTTATTGTTTTCTAATCAAAATGTGGTGCTTGGGGCTTTGAGCATTATTTATCCCCTTTATATGGGTGGGGCAAGATTCACGATGGTGCGCATTGCGGATTTGATGCAAAAAGACGCTAACGAAGTGTATCGCTTGAAAAAGCTCTCCACTTTTCAAGAGCTTGTGAGCGTGTATTATGGCATGGTGTTAAACGCAGAAGTGGCTGAAACTTTAGAAGAGGTAGAAAAAGGCCATTATAAGCATTTCCAAAACGCTTTAAAAATGCAAAAAGTAGGGCAAATCGCTAGGGTAGAAACCTTAGGCGCTCAAGTGGCTTATGATAAGGCCCATATCGCTAGCGTTAAGGCTAAAGACGTGTTAGAAGTTTCGCAGCTCTCGTTCAATTCCATTTTATCTAGCAAGGACGATTTAGCGCCTTCAAGCAAATTAGAGATCCACACCGAGAAAAATCTGCCCGATCTGAGCTTTTTTGTTGCTTCCACGCTCAATTCTTACCCGGTTTTAAAGACTTTAGAAAATCAGGTTCAAATTTCTAAAGAAAACACGAAACTACAGATCGCTAAATTCTTGCCCCAAGTGAGTTTTTTTGGCTCTTATATTATGAAGCAAAACAATTCGGTGTTTGAAGACATGATCCCTAGTTGGTTTGTGGGCGTGGCCGGGCGCATGCCTATTCTTTCTCCCACAGGGCGTATCCAAAAATACCAAGCGAGCAAATTAGCGGAGTTGCAAGTGAGTAGCGAGCAAATCCAGGCTAAAAAAAACATGGAATTATTAGTGAATAAGACTTATAAAGAGACGCTTTCTTATTTGAAAGAATACAAAAGCTTGCTTTCTAGCGTGGAATTAGCCAAGGAAAATTTAAAACTCCAAGAGCAGGCTTTTTTGCAAGGCTTAAGCACGAACGCTCAAGTCATTGATGCGAGGAACACGCTTTCTTCTATCATCGTGGAGCAAAAAAGCGTGGCTTATAAATACATCGTTTCATTAGCGAATTTAATGGCGTTAAGCGATCATATTGATTTATTTTATGAATTTGTTTATTAAAGGAAAAAATCATGTCAAATAGCATGTTGGATAAAAATAAAGCGATTCTTACAGGGGGTGGGGCTTTATTATTAGGGCTAATCGTGCTTTTTTATTTAGCTTATCGCCCTAAGGCTGAAGTGTTGCAAGGGTTTTTGGAAGCCAGAGAATACAGCGTGAGTTCCAAAGTCCCTGGGCGCATTGAAAAGGTGTTTGTTAAAAAAGGCGATCACATTAAAAAGGGCGATTTGGTTTTTAGCATTTCTAGCCCTGAATTAGAAGCCAAGCTCGCTCAAGCTGAAGCCGGGCATAAAGCCGCTAAAGCGCTTAGCGATGAAGTGAAAAGAGGCTCAAGAGATGAAACGATCAATTCTGCGAGGGACATTTGGCAAGCGGCAAAATCCCAAGCGAACTTGGCTAAAGAGACTTATAAACGCGTTCAAGATTTGTATGATAACGGCGTGGCGAGTTTGCAAAAACGCGATGAAGCCTATGCGGCCTATGAAAGCACCAAATACAACGAGAGCGCGGCTTACCAAAAGTATAAAATGGCTTTAGGGGGGGCTAGTTCTGAAAGTAAGATTGCCGCTAAGGCTAAAGAGAGCGCGGCTTTAGGGCAAGTGAATGAAGTGGAGTCTTATTTAAAAGATGTCAAAGCCCTAGCCCCAATTGACGGGGAAGTGAGTAACGTGCTTTTAAGCGGTGGCGAGCTTAGCCCTAAGGGCTTTCCTGTGGTGCTCATGATAGATTTAAAGGATAGTTGGTTAAAAATCAGCGTGCCTGAAAAGTATTTGAACGAGTTTAAAGTGGGTAAGGAATTTGAAGGCTATATCCCAGCGTTGAAAAGAAGCGCGAAATTCAGGGTCAAATATTTGAGCGTGATGGGGGATTTTGCGACCTGGAAAGCGACGAATAATTCCAACACTTACGACATGAAAAGCTATGAAGTGGAAGCCATACCCTTAGAAGAGTTGGAAAACTTTAGGGTGGGGATGAGCGTGTTGGTTACCATTAAACCTTAAAAAGGATTGTTTTGTTCAGATTGATAAGCGCATGGGTTTTACAAGACAAGTTCTTGTTTATCGTGTGTTTTATATTGCCTTTTTGTTTAGGGGTTTTAGGCACGCAAATCTTTAAACAAGAAACCCCAAGACAGCTCCCTATCGTGGTGGTGGATTTGGATAAGACCACTACAAGCCATCAAGTGGCGTTTGAATTAGGCGCAACGAGCGCGCTTCAAATCAAATACCAGGTTACTAGCCTTTCAGAAGCCAAACGCTTTTTAAATTCCGCTGAAGCGTATGGGGCGTTAGTTTTGCCTAGAGATTTAGAGAAAAAAATCAAAATGGGGCGAAAGGTGGATTTGCCCTTTTATTATAACGCTGAGTACGTTTTAGTGGGCAAAACGCTCAAAAACGCCTTTTTGCAAACCGCTTTGACCTTAGACGCTAAAACCTTAGCCACCAAAGCTTTAGTGCGAGATTCCAATTTGATTTCCGCTAAAGCCCAAGCAATGCCTATTGTTTTGAAATTGCATGCCCTATACAATGAAGAAAACAATTACACGCAATACCTTTTAAGCGTGATGCTGCCTTGCATGTGGCTCATTTTTATTGCGATTGGCATGCTCAATTTCATTCAAAAAATCTCTAACATGCGAGAGCTTTTAATCAGTATTTTAGCGAATGCGTGCGTGTTTAGCTTTTGGGGGATGGGCATGGCGTTTTATTTTAATCTCATTGGCATGGAGGGGCATTATGCACACTTGTCATTGGTCTTTTTAGCGGTAGTCTTGATGACGCTCATTATGAGCGGGTTTGTGGTGTTGGTTTATGGCGTTTCAAAAAGCGCTATTGAAACCGCTGGTGCGATTGGGGTCTATACCGCTCCAAGCTTTGCGTTTGCTGGGGTGACTTACCCGCAAAACAACATGGAAATTTTTGGGAGTTTTTGGAGCCATTGCTTGCCCATTAGCCATTTTATGAGATTCTTTTTACAAGAGGCCTATTATAAGACGGATTTAACAGAATCTTTAAATTCTTTAATGCCCCTTTTGTTCTTTTTAATCTTTTTAGCCTTAGGGCTTTTGGTTTTTTATTTTTCTTTTAAAAAAGACAAGGCTAGTGCATGAATTTTTTTAAAATCCTTTTAATGGAGTTAAGAGCCATTGTTTCTCATAAGGGCGTTTTATTGATCCTTATAGGCGCTCCTTTAATCTATGGCTTGCTTTATCCCTTGCCTTATTTGAAAGACATCGTAACGCAGCAAAAAATCGCCCTTGTCGATGAAGACAATTCATTTCTTTCTAGGCAATTAGCCTTCATGGCGCAAAGCTCCAACGAGTTAGAAATCGCTTTTTTTAGCCCCTCTATGCTGGAAGCTAAAAAGCTTTTAAAAGAAGAAAAAATTTATGGGATCTTACACATTCCCTCTCATTTTGAAGCCAATATTTATAAACAAGTGCCTGTAACGATAGATTTTTATGCGAACGCCAATTACTTTTTGATTTATGGCGCCTTAGCGAATGCGGTGGTGGAGAGCATCAACGCCTTAAATGATAAAATAAGGTTCAAACGCAACGCCCAAATAGAAGAAGCTGAATTAGGGACAGACGGGATTAAGATTAAGCCTATCGCTTTGTATAACCCTAGTGAGGGGTATTTGAATTACGCACTCTCTAGCGTGTTTATTTTCATCTTGCACCAGGTGATGCTCATTGCAAGCAGCATGTTTACTAGCTCCAGGCGTTTGGAATTAGCCCTTTTAGACAAGAAACAAATCGCTTTAAGGCTGTGCGCAAGACTCTTGGTGTTCATGGGGGCGTTTAGCGTTTTTATTTTATGGTATTTTGGGGCGCTGTTTTCTTTTTATGGGATCGAACGGCATGGGAGCGCTTTAATGGTGTTTTTGAATAGCTTGATTTTCATGCTTGCGGCCTTGAGTTTGGGGTCGTTTTTAGGCGCATGGATTAAAAATGAAGCCCACACCACTCAAATCGTTTTGATTTCTTCTTTGCCCTTGATTTTTATGATGGGTTTTGTGTGGCCTTTTGAATCCTTGCCCTCTTATTTACAGGTTTTCGTTCAAATAGTGCCTGCTTATCATGGGATCAGTTTGTTAGGGCGATTGAATCAAATGCATGCGGAATTTATAGATGTGTCCATCCATTTTTACGCGCTTATTGCGATTTTTATCGTGAGTTTTATAGGGTGCGTGTTCAAAATCAGCTCTTTAAAGAAAGCTTGTGAAAACGCTTAAAAACCTCATCACCTCCAAGCACCAAACTAAAGCGTCTCGTTTTTTAGGGTATCTTATGCCTTTTGATGATTTTGAAAAAACCCTTTTGCAATTGAAAAAAGAGCATTTTAGAGCTGCGCATTTTGTAACGGCGTTCCGCTATTCTTTAGAGGGCAAAATCACGGAGGGTTTTAGCGATGATGGCGAGCCTAAAGGGAGTTCAGGCATGCCTGTGCTTAGCGTTTTAAGGCGAGAGGATTTGATCAATATAGGATTAGTGAGCGTGCGTTATTTTGGAGGCACGCTTTTAGGGGTTGGGGGCTTGATGAAAGCTTATGCTAAGAGCGCATTATTGTGCGTAGAAAACGCTCAAAGAGAAAACGCTTTTAAGGATTTTGTGGAGTTAGAAACTTTAAGCGCTCATTATTCTTACAAAGAATTAGACGCTCTTCAGCGTGAAATTAAGAAATTTAGCTTACAATTAAGCAAAAAGAATTTTTCAAACCAAAGCGTGGAAGTGGAAATCAGCGGCGAAAGAGAAAATTTGCAAGCGTTTTTGCAACAAAATAAGATAAATTAGGGAGAGTGGTATGGAATTTTTGAGCGGGTATTTTTTATGGGTTAAGGCTTTCCATGCGATAGCGGTCATTTCGTGGATGGCGGCACTATTTTATTTGCCGCGCCTTTTTGTCTATCATGCAGAAAACGCCCATAAAAAAGAGTTTGTGGGAGTGGTTCAAATCCAAGAAAAAAAGCTTTATTCCTTTATCGCTTCGCCGGCTATGGGCTTTACGCTTATCACAGGGATTTTAATGTTGTTGATAGAGCCTGCACTCTTTAAAAGTGGGGGTTGGTTGCATGCTAAATTGGCTTTAGTGATCTTACTTTTAGCCTATCATTTTTATTGCAAGAAATGCATGCGCGAGCTAGAAAAAGACCCTACAAGAAGAAACGCAAGGTTTTATCGCGTGTTTAATGAAATACCCACGATTTTAATGATTCTCATTGTGATCTTAGTGGTTGTCAAGCCTTTTTAAAGACAAGCCATGAAAAAAGAAAAGTCATGAAAAAAGAAAAGCACCTCAAGCAAGAAAAAATCATCAACATGTTTGATGATATAGCCAGCTCTTACGATCAAGCCAACCGCTTGATGAGTTTTGGATTAGACGTTAAATGGCGCCAAAGGGCTTGCGAGCATGCGTTTTTGTTTTTGGAGAATAAAAAAGCGTTAAGGCTTGTGGATGTGGCATGCGGGACGGGGGATATGCTTGTGGCTTGGCAAAAAAGCGCTTTAAATTGCGGCATAGAGTTTAAGGAATGTTTGGGGATTGACCCCTCTAATAACATGCTTGAATTAGCCATTAAAAAATGTGAAGAGCTTGAAAACAAAGCTTCTTTCATCCAAGCTCAAGCCAAAGATTTGAAAGGCGTTGAAAATAACAGCGTGGATATCCTTTCCATTGCGTATGGCTTGCGTAACATCGTGGAAAGACAAGAAGCTTTAAAAGAGTTTTTTAGGGTGTTAAAGCCTAGGGGCGTTTTAGTGATTTTAGAATTTTTAAAAAAAGACAACCTCACATGGCTGGATAAAATCTCAGGGTTTTACACGAATAAGGTTTTGCCTTTAGTGGGAGGGGCTATCAGTAAAAATTATGGTGCTTATTCTTATTTACCGCAGTCCATTGAGGGGTTTTTGAGTTTGGAGGGTTTGAAATTTGAATTAAAAAACGCAGGGTTTGAGATTGTAAGGACTGAAGATTCTATCGCTCAAATTTCAACGACCATGCTTGTTAGAAAAAGCTAAAGGAATGTCATGCAAGATGAATTATTTGAAACCGAAAAAGCCCCCCCAAAAAACACTAAAAACACTAAAAACGCTAAAAACGCTAAAAACACTAAAAATACCCCTAAAAAAAGCTTTGAAGAGCATGTTTATGCCCTAGAGCGAGCCATAGATCGCTTGAATGATCCTAATTTGTCTTTAAAAGACGGGATGGATTTGTATAAAATGGCTATGCAAGAGTTGTTTTTGGCTCAAAAGCTTTTAGAAAACGCTTATTCAGAGCATGAAAAACTCCAAACGCTAGATAAAAAGGCTTAAAGCATGCGAGTGTTTGCTTTGCAATTAGAGTCTTTTGAAGAAAATCTCATGCAATCCCTATTCAACTCCGTACCCAAGAAAAGCGTGGTGGTGTTGCCTGAATACGTGATCAACCCCTTTTTCCACCATAACATGGGATTGGATTTGGATGAAATTAACGCGCAGTCTGCGCGAGCGATGGAGTTTTTGTCGCAAAAATGCGAAGAATCAGATTTGATCGTTTCAGCCCCAGTGCTTTTAGAAGAACGTTCTAAAATCTATAAAAAAATCGCCCTCATTTCTAAAGAAAGCGTGAAGTATTACACGCAACAACGCCTAATCCCCTATCCTCACTGGGATGAAGAGAGCTTTTTTGACAATGAGAAAAGCGCTTTTAAAGAATTGTTCGTCTTTGAAAGAGACGGCTTAAGAATCGCCCCTTTGTTTGGCTTTGAAGCGCATTTTGATGAAATATGGGTTCAGGTTAAAAATCAGGGCGTGGATGTGGTGCTTTTAAGCAGCGTGGCCACCTTTGAATCCAATGAAAGGTGGCGGCTTTTGTGCCAGATGCGCGCTTTTTGCACTTCTTGCGTGGTGGTTAGGGCTAATAGGATCGGGGCGTATCGCCAAATCCTTGTAGAAGAAGATCAAAAAAACGAATTCTTGTGGAAATTTTATGGGGATAGTTTTGTGGCTTTGCCTAATGGCGCTATTGAATATTCTTTAGAGGGTAAAATGGGGGCTTTGAGCGCTCAAATAGATAAAAACGATATAGACGAATGGGCTAAATTGTGGCATTTTAGAACGATTAAAGAGGGTTGAATGATTGATAAAAAACTTTTGTTGCAAGATTTTGACAAGGTGGCTCTTTCTTTAAAAAAGCGTAACCATGCGATGGGCGATGAATTAGAGCGTTTGCACGAAGCCATCACGCATTATAAAAAGCAACTCATTGAATTAGAAGGCTTGCAGGCCTTTCAAAACAAGGTTTCTAAAGAATTTGGTATTAAAATGGCTCAAAAAATGGATACAAGCGATCTCAAAAAAGAGCTAGAAAACAATAAAATCAAATTGAACGAGCTTTCCAAAAGCGTGGGCGAAGCAGAACAAGAAATGGATTTAAAGCTTTCCATAATCCCTAATTTAGTGGATGAAAAAACCCCTTTAGGCGCGAATGAAGAAGACAACATAGAGATTAAAAAAATCTTAACCCCAAGGGTTTTTACTTTCAAACCCAAAGAGCATTTTGAACTCGCCCAACAAAACGGCTGGATTGATTTTGAAAGCGGCGTGAAACTCGCCAAAAGCCGTTTTTCGGTCATTAGGGGTTTTGGGGCGAAAATTTATCGCGCGCTCATCCATTTAATGTTAGATTTTAATGAAAAAAACGGCTTTGAAATCATCTACACGCCGGCGTTAGTGAATGAAAAAATGCTTTTTGGGACCGGGCAATTACCCAAATTCAAAGAAGATGTTTTTAAAATAGAAAATGAAAATTTGTATCTGATCCCCACCGCTGAAGTAACGCTCACCAATTTATACAACGACACCATTATTAGCGTTGAAAGCCTCCCCATTAAAATGACCGCGCACACGCCTTGTTTCAGGAGCGAAGCAGGGAGCGCCGGAAAGGATACAAGGGGGATGATAAGACAGCACCAGTTTGATAAAGTAGAGCTTGTGGCTATCACGCACCCCAAAGAAAGCGATGCGATGCAAGAATATATGCTAGAGAGCGCGGGCGAAATTTTAAAGGCTTTGGAATTACCGCACCGGTTCGTGCAATTGTGCAGTGGGGATTTAGGCTTTAGCGCGAGCAACACGATAGACATTGAAGTGTGGCTGCCTGGGCAAAATTGTTACAGAGAAATCAGCTCCGTGTCTAACACGAGGGACTTTCAGGCTAGGCGCGCCAAAATCCGCTTCAAAGAAAATCAAAAAAACCAGTTAGTGCACACTTTAAACGGCTCTTCTTTAGCGGTAGGAAGGACGATGGTCGCTTTAATGGAAAACCACCAGCAAGCGGATGGGAGCATCCATATTCCTAAGGCGTTAGAAAAATACCTTTAAGGCTAGTTTGTGCTGAATGAAGAGCAAAATTCATTAGAAGAAAAAGGGGGCGAAAATAAGAACGAAAAAGAAACCCCCCTAAAGGGCATTCATTCTAAAATCCCCTCTTTGAAGCAGGCTTTAGAGCAGACGATTAGTAAAATCAAAAGCTCTAAAGAGTTTTTCAAACAGCTTTCACGCAATAAAAAAAAGCTTTATATCGCGCTTGG
>NZ_MTWR01000004.1:41099-85506 GCF_001998165.1 Helicobacter pylori
CGCTTGGAATATTGTTTTCACTCACCGCGCTCATTGTAATTTTGAGTTTGTTGCTAGGTCAAAAAAAAAAAAACCAACAAACTTCTTTACAAACAAATACCGCCACCGCCAATAACGAAACGCCTAATGACACCAACAACGCCAACAATACAGAAGCCGAGGGGCAAATAGAAAATTTAGACTTGCCTGATTTAATCGGCAAAGACTCTTTGAAAAGAAACGATGAAAGCCAAGTGGATGCGATGATGCAAAAAGCGAGCCTTTTGTATGAGCAAGGGCAAAAAGATGAAGCCTTACACTTGTTTGATAAGATCGCTTCTTTTTCGCAAGGGATTGCGAGCCATAATCTAGGAGTGATTAAATTCAAAGAAAAGGACTTTAACGGGGCGTTGGATTTGTTTGATTCCAGTATCGCCTCTAAAGAAAACGCGAGCGTGAGCGCGATTGATGCGTTAGTTACGGCTTATCATTTGCAAGATGCGGATTTATATTATCATTATCTAAAAATTGTAAGAGACACTCTGTATAAAGATTACAAAAAGTCTTTTTATTCCTACGCTTACGCGCTCAAATCCTACTACGCTGGAGAGTATTTTGAAGCCCTTTCGCCTTTAATGCACCCTAATTCCAACGCCTTTTTAAAGCCTAACGCGCGCTTAGCGTCTAAATTGTTTTTGATGTTTAAAGATGAAGCTAACGCTTATAAGCAATTGCAAAAAAGCGCGAACGCCCAAGATGAGCTTGCTTTAGGGCTTTTGCAGGCCCGTTTGGGCCATTACAAGCAGGCTTTGGAGCATTTGCAGCATTATTTGCACAACTACCCTAAAGATTTAAACGCTTTAATGGCTTTGGAATTGGTGAGTTTGAAAAAAGGCGACACCCTTAAAGCGAGCGAAGCCTTAAAATTAGCCAGCCACACAAAAGAAGATAGCGCGCTAGCCAACTCTTTTTACCCCATCAAGCCCACGATAAACCCTATTTTTTTAGACAAAGAAAGGGCCAAAGAGCGTTTTTGGAACACGCAATATTTTGAAGGCAAAAGGGATTTTATCTACCGCTTGCTGTTTTATTACGCTCCTTTTAAGGTTTTAGACTCTAAAGAAACCTTAGGCGTGATTGAAGAGGGGCTGTTTCTTTTAGACTCTGATGCAAAAAAGGATTTAGAGGGGGCAAGCCTTGCTTTTAAAAGGGGGCGTTTGATGGCGATAGCGGATAAAAACGCACTCAAAGGGTTGAAAGCGTTAGAAAACAAGCAGTTAAAAAAAGCCCTTTCTTTTTTTGATTTGTCTTTAAAAAATAGCCCCAATAACGCGCTCCTCCATTATAATACGGGCTTGATTTATGCGCAATTGGAAAATTACCACAAAGCTTATTTCCATTTTTTAAGGGCTTTCCATTTGAATTCTGCGGATTATTTGAGCGCGATTTTTGCGATTTTAGCCTCGCATTTCACCCACGAAGACACCACGGAGTTTTTAAGAGAAATCACCGAGAATTTTTATAGTCAGGATTTTTCTAGCCCCACGCAAAAAGCCTTACTCTCTTCACTCATCGCTTATTTGAATTACCGCACCAATTGGGATATGGACTGGCTCAAAAACGCCCCTAAAAAACTCCCTTTTTATTACGCGCTAGAAGCGGTGTTCGCTAAAGAGAGCAAGGATAAAAAATTGATGGTGCAATCCTTTGGGAATTTAAAAAAAATGCTCCCTAAAGATCTCATCTCTAATATTTTTTATGAAATCGTTTCGTATTACGATGCGAGTATCCGCCACACTTTAAGCATTTACACCCTTTTAGATTCGCATAAAATCAGCTGGGATCAAACCATGCAAGGGCCCATTTTAGGGCGTCATTTCTACACCTACATGGGATTTATGGTCAATGATTTAGATCGTCAAGAAAGATTATTAGAGCAAAAAATCGCCAGTTTAGAAGAGGGCGAAGCCCCTAACGATTGGTTAGAAAATTTAGCGCTAGTGAGTTTGTTTCAAGGCCAGTATGAAAAAGCGAGCGCGTTGTATCAAAACTTAATTGATGGGCTTAAGGACAATGAGACTCGTTTAAAAATCCTAGCGGGTTTGACTTATATCGCGCAGAATAATTACGATAGTGCGGCTTTATGGCTAGAGCTTGGGAAATTAGACGATCCTAATAATGAAAATATCCGTTACGCTTTAGGGTTGTTGTATCAAAGAAAGGGGGACTTGAAATCAGCGCTAAACCATTTTTTAGCCATTAAAACCTCTGATTTTTCGTCGCCTTATTTTGATTTTGAAATTGATACCAACCTTTTAAAAGAGCGTTTGAATCAAGAAGAAAAGGGCGAGTTTTTAGAATA
This sequence comes from Helicobacter pylori, assembly GCF_001998165.1. Classification (GTDB taxonomy): domain Bacteria; phylum Campylobacterota; class Campylobacteria; order Campylobacterales; family Helicobacteraceae; genus Helicobacter; species Helicobacter pylori_DL. The sequence continues at coordinate 43,441 of NZ_MTWR01000004.1, forward strand.
ATGGGTTTTGAAAAAAGCATTTTAGACAATTTAAACGGAGCGCAAAAAATCGCTGCAAGCCACATTCAAGGGCCATTGCTCATTTTAGCGGGAGCTGGGAGCGGCAAGACTAAGACTTTAACGAGCCGTTTGGCGTATTTGATTGGCGCTTGTGGCGTGCCTAGCGAGAACACTTTAACGCTCACTTTCACCAATAAAGCGAGCAAAGAAATGCAAGAAAGGGCTTTGAAATTATTGAAAAACCAAGCCTTTATCCCCCCCTTGCTTTGCACTTTCCATCGTTTTGGTTTGCTGTTTTTAAGGCAACACATGAATCTTTTAAAAAGAGCGTGCGATTTTTCGGTGCTAGATAGCGATGAAGTGAAAACGCTCTGCAAACAGCTTAAAATTTCAAACTTCAGGGCGAGTATTTCTCAAATCAAAAACGGCATGGTGGATTTGAGCATGCAAGATAGCGAATGTTATAAAGCGTATGAGCTTTATCAAAACGCGCTCAAAAAAGACAATTTAGTGGATTTTGACGATTTGCTTTGTTTGAGTCTTAAGATTTTACAAGATAATGAAAAACTCACCAAAGAGGTTAGCGAGCACTATTATTATATTATGGTAGATGAGTATCAAGACACGAACGCCTTGCAATTAGAGTTTTTAAAACAATTGAGTTGCACGCACCATAATTTGTGCGTGGTGGGCGATGACGATCAGAGCATTTATGGTTTTAGAGGGGCTGATATTTCTAATATTTTAAATTTTTCCAAGCATTTTAAAGGGGCTAAAATAGTGAAATTAGAGACCAACTACCGCTCCAGCGCTGAAATCTTAGCGTGCGCTAATTCCCTCATCAGCCATAACCAACACCGCCACATTAAAACGCTTCAAAGTTTCAAAGGCTCGCATAAAAGCGTGGTTTGTAAAGAATATTTGACGCAAAAAGAAGAGAGCCTGGATGTGGCTTATCAAATCAAAGCCCTTTTAAAGAAGGGCGAGAATTTAGAAAATATCGCTATTTTGTACCGCTTAAACGGGCTTAGTCGCAGCATTGAAGAGAGCTTGAACGCTTTGAATATCCCTTATAGGCTCATTGGGGCGGTGAGTTTCTATGAAAGAGCCGAGGTTAAAGACGCTTTGGCGTTCATGCATGTAGTGGCGAAAAAAGACGATCGCTTTTTTATCAAGCGCGTTTTAAACAAGCCCCCAAGAGGCCTTGGCAAGATCACTCAAGAATGGATTTTTTCTCTTTTAGATGAAGAGGATTTGAATTTAGAAGAAGCGCTAAAACTTGGGGCGTTTAAAGACAAACTCAACCCTAAAAACGAATACGCTTTAAAGAAATTCATGGCCATGATAGGGCGTTTGAGGGAGGCTTTTGAAATTTCAGTAGAGGAGTTTTGCGCTCGGTTTTTAGAAGAGACTAACCTTTTAAAAAACTATGAAAAAGAAGACAATTACGAAGAAAGAGAGGGCTTTGTTAAAGAGCTTTTAAGTTTAGTGAAAGAGCATTTTAAAACTAACCCCACGCATTCTTTACTGGATTTTTTGAATGAAAGCGTGCTGGATGTCCATAATACAGAAAACGCGCAAAAAGTGAGTTGCATGAGTGTGCATATGAGTAAGGGCTTAGAGTTTAAGCATGTGTTTGTGATCGGGTTAGAAGAAGGGTTTTTCCCGCATAGGGGGTTCAATCAAGAAAGCGATTTGGAAGAAGAAAGGCGCTTGGCTTATGTAGCGATCACTAGGGCTAAAGAAGAATTGCAGCTCTCTTATGTCAAAGAGCGTTCGTATTTTGGGAGGAAAATTTCTTGCTCGCCCTCGGTGTTTTTAGAAGAGGCCCAGTTGCTCCAACAAGACAGACCCCCTAAACAGAATCACCAAAAAAACACGCCCATTAAAGTGGGGGATTTGATCAAACATAAGATTTTTGGCACCGGGAGGGTTTTAGGCGTAGAAAAAGGCTTGAGCGGTGTGTGCTTGAAAATCAATTGCGGAGGGAATGTCTATGATAAAATCTCAGAAAAATTTGTAGAAAAAGTGGATAACGGGTTTTGAAAATTTTAATCCTTTTTTTTATCTGTTTAAACGCGCTATTCGCTCTGGATTCAAACGCGCTTAAAACAGAAATTAAAGAAGCTTACCTTAAAGAATACAAAGACTTAAAATTAGAAATTGAAACCATTAACTTAGAAATCCCAGAGCGCTTTTCTCACGCTTCCATTTTAAGCTATGAATTGAATGCTTCTAACAAGCTTAAAAAAGATGGGGTCGTGTTTTTAAGATTGGAAAATGAGCCTAATTTACGCCTACCGGTGCGTTATAGCGTGATAGGCAGCATGCAGGCTTTTAAAAGCGCTAGCGCGATTAAAAAAGACGAAAACATCACCGCTAACAACACCAAAAAAGAGCGCGTTTTGTTTGGCACGCTTTCTAACCCCTTATTAGAGGGCGCGATTGATAGAGTGAGCGCGAAAAATTTTATCCCCCCTGACACGCTTTTAAGCGCAGATAAAACCCAAGCCTTAATCATCGTGCGTAAAAACGACATCATCACCGGGGTGTATGAAGAGGGGCAAATCAGCATAGAAATAAGCCTAAAAGCCCTAGAAAATGGCGCGCTTAATCAAATCATTCAAGCCAAAAATTTAGAAAGCAATAAAATCTTAAAAGCAAAAGTGTTGAGCAGTTCTAAAGCGCAAATCTTATAAAGGATATTCATGAAATTAGTTTTAGGCATCAGCGGGGCGAGCGGGATACCCCTAGCCTTGCGGTTTTTAGAGAAATTACCCAAAGAAATTGAAGTTTTTGTCGTGGCGTCTAAAAACGCGCATGTCGTGGCGTTAGAAGAATCGAATATCAACCTTAAAAACGCCATGAAAGATTTACGGCCTGGCGCTACTTTTTTCAACGAGCAAGACATTCATGCGAGCATCGCTTCAGGGAGTTATGGTATCCATAAAATGGCGATCATTCCAGCGAGCATGGACATGGTGGCTAAAATCGCGCATGGCTTTGGGGGGGATTTGATCTCTAGGAGCGCGTCTGTGATGCTTAAAGAAAAGCGCCCCTTACTCATTGCCCCTAGAGAAATGCCTTTAAGCGCTATCATGTTGGAAAATTTGCTCAAACTCGCCCATTCTAATGCGATCATTGCGCCGCCGATGATGACTTATTACACCCAGAGCAAGACTTTAGAAGCGATGCAAGATTTTTTAGTGGGGAAGTGGTTTGACAGCTTAGGGATAGAAAATGACTTATACCCACGATGGGGAATGAACTGATGCAAAAAATCGGCATTTACCCGGGCACTTTTGATCCGGTCACTAACGGGCATATAGACATTATCCACCGCTCTAGCGAATTGTTTGAAAAGCTCATTGTCGCTGTGGCGCATTCAAGTGCTAAAAACCCCATGTTTAGTTTAAATGAGCGTTTAAAAATGATGCAACTGGCCACTAAAAGTTTTAAAAATGTAGAGTGCGTTGCGTTTGAAGGGCTATTAGCCGATCTGGCTAAAGAATACCATTGTAAGGTGCTAGTTAGGGGCTTAAGGGTGGTGAGCGATTTTGAATACGAATTGCAAATGGGTTATGCGAACAAATCCTTAAACCACGAATTAGAAACCTTGTATTTCATGCCCACTTTGCAAAACGCTTTCATCAGCTCTTCTATCGTGCGATCCATTATCGTGCATAAGGGCGATGCGAGCCATTTAGTGCCTAAAGAAATTTATTCTTTGATTTCAAAGGCTTAAAATGTATGTGGCGTTAGAAGGCGTTGATGGCGTAGGCAAAAGCACTCAAGTAGGATTATTAAAAGGCAGGTTTAAAAACGCCCTTTTTACCAAAGAGCCAGGGGGGACAAAAATAGGCGAGAGTTTAAGGCGTATCGCTTTGAATGAAAATATCAGCGAATTAGCCCGAGCGTTTTTATTCTTAAGCGATAGGGCTGAGCATATAGAAAGCGTGATAAAACCGGCGTTGAAAGAAAAAAAGCTCATCATTAGCGACAGGAGTTTGATTTCTGGCATGGCTTATAGCGAGTTTTCAAGCTTAGAATTAAACCTGCTTGCCACTCAAAGCATCTTGCCTGAAAAAATCATTCTTTTAGTGATAGACAAAGAGGGCTTAAAACAGCGCTTAAGCCTTAAAAGTTTAGACAAAATAGAAAACCAAGGCATAGAAAAATTACTCACAATCCAGCAAAAGCTCAAAACCCACGCTTATGCGCTAAGAGAAAAATTCGGGTGCGAAGTTTTGGAATTAGACGCTCAAAAAAGTGCTAAAAACTTGCACGAACAAATCGCCGCTTTTATTGAATGCGTTGTTTAACTTGTTTGAAGCTTTCTTTCAAGCCTCTTTGCCCAAATTGCCTAAACGATCTGCCCTTAAGCTTAAAGGTAAGGGTTTTAGAGGGCGTGAGCGTGTATAGTTTTTACGCTTATAGCGAGATAGAAGAGCTCATTAAAAGCAAATACGCGCTGATTGGCTCTCGCATTTTGCCCTTGCTTTCTCAAAAAGCCGGCGCGGAATTTGTGAAAATCCTGCAAGAAAAAGGCTTGACTACCCCCCTTTATGGCATCGCCATTGACGATAAAATCAAATCCTTTTACTCGCATTCAGCCGCGCTTTTAAAAGGCTTTTGTCAAGGGAATTTAAAGCCCACTTACGGGCGTTTAAGGGTTACTAATGCTGTTTCGTATGCTGGGAAAAGCTTAGAATTTCGTGCCAATAACCCACGGAATTTCACCTTCAAAGGCGATGAAAATTTAGATTATTTTTTATTAGATGATATTATCACCACCGGCACCACCCTAAAAGAAGCCCTAAAATACCTTAAAACCCTAAACATCAAAACGCACTTTGCGATCGCTCTTTGCAGCGCGGATGAATGAGTTATAATTTTATTTTTTAAAAGGATAAACCCATGAATAAAGTTCCATCCATTGAGCCTCTAATCGCTGATAAGTTCAACAACGAGTTAAGAAGTTATAACCTAGACTATAAACTAGAGCAAGAAAGCCTGAATACAGAAATTGATGAAGCTTTAAAAAATTACGCTTCTAAAAGCGGGGGTTTAGGGGGTAACCGCCCTGATGTGAAACTTTTATTAAACACACAAGACCCTAACAGAAGAGTCCCTATTTTAATAGAATACAAAGGGCTAAAAGATAAGCTCATTAAATTAGACAAAAACAAACTGGTAGAAAACTTTAAAAACCATGAGCCTCATTATAAAAACATTAGAGAATACGCCCTAAATGGGGCTTTACATTACGCTAATGCGATTTTACACCATACGAGCTACACTGAATGCATCGCCATAGGTATCACAGGCTATAAAGACAATAAAGGCGGCATATGCTCTCAAATCGCTGTCTATTATGTGAATAAAAGCAATTTGGGCATGGGGATAGATGTTTCAAAAGGCGAGCAAACTTATAGTGATCTATCTTTTTTAAGCCGTAAGCATTTTAACGACTTTATTAAACGAGTAGACACCCTTTCTTTAAGCGATGAAGATTTAGAGCGCATTAGAGAAAAGAAAAACCAAGAAATAGAAGACTGCTTGACTCGTCTCAATAATGATATTTATAAAAAAGAAAAGCTTTCTTTAAGCGAAGAAGATCGCTTGTATTTAGTTGTTGCGAGCATTATCGCTAATTTAGGCATCTCTAATTCGGTAGCCCCCCTAAAAAAAGAAGATTTAAAATCTAGCGATGAGGTCCATCAAAGAGATGGCGACATCATGCTCAGAAAAATCCAATCCTTTTTAGAGCATAAGCATTTGCCCCAAGAAAAAAAGCAAAGCATTATTTCTTTATTAGAGCCTTTATTAAAAAACGAAAACGACAACAAAGCCATTGATGGCGAAAGCCGTTTGAAGCGCTGTTTTAGTGAAATCGTGGATAATTTGGGCATTTATTATAAAATCGGTCTTAGTACGGATTTTACCGGTAAATTGTTCAATGAAATGTATCGCTGGCTACCTTTCACAGAAGACGAATCAAACGATGTGGTGCTCACGCCTCCTTATGTCGCCACGCTTTTAGCCAGACTCTCCAAAGTCAATAAGGATAGTTTCGTGTGGGATTTTGCTACCGGAAGCGCCGGGCTATTAGTCGCAAGCATGAATTTGATGATAGAAGACGCTAAAAATTCCATTAAAAGCCCAGAGGAATTAGAACAAAAAATCGCCCACATTAAAGCCAAGCAACTTTTAGGCATAGAAATCTTACCGGATATCCATATTTTAGCGGTGTTAAACATGATTTTAATGGGCGATGGGAGCAGTCAAATCTTAAACCAAGACAGCTTGAGCGGTTTTGATGGCAAAGTCAATGACAAAGAGTTTAAAGCTAACGCCTTTGTTTTAAACCCGCCTTATTCCGCTGACGGTAATGGCATGGTGTTTGTGGAGCAGGCTTTAGAAAAAATGCAAAGTGGTTATGCGAGCGTGATCATCCATTCAAGCGCGGGCAGTGGTAAAGCCAAAGAATACAATGTAAGGATTTTAAAAAAACACACGCTTTTAGCGAGCATTAAAATGCCTTTAGATTTATTTATCGGTAAAAGCAGCGTTCAAACCCATATCTATGTTTTTAGGGTCAATGAAAAGCATGACGCTAAGCAAAGGGTGAAATTTATTAATTTCAGTAACGATGGCTACGCTAGAGCGAATCGCAAAAAAGCCAAAGCCAGCCACAATTTAAAAGACACGCATAACGCCAAAGAGCGCTACAACGAAGTCGTGGATTTAGTCCATATTGGCCAATCATGTTTGAAATTTTTAAGCGAAGATGACTATTATGAAAACACCATAGACCCCAAAAACGGGAGCGACTGGAACCAAAATAAACCCACCGACACCAAACCCGAATTAGAGGATTTTAAAAGAACGATAGCCGATTACCTTTCTTATGAAGTGGGCTTGATTTTAAAAAACCAAACGCCCCCAAAGTGATTGGCCCCCTTAGTAGCCAACTCAACGCTATTAAGTGGGGCGAGTTCAGATTAGGGGATTTGTTTGAAGTGTTGTCAAGTAAGAAAATTTATCATGCTAACACGATAAAAATCCATGACACACAAATAGAAAACAGCTACCCTTATGTCGTGCGTGCTGCAACCAACAATGGTATAAAAGGCTTTATTATAGATGACCCTACATTTACTAATGAAAAAAATACCCTTTCGTTCGCGCAAGACACTTTCACCGTATTTTATCAAAAACAACCTTATTTTACAGGCAATAAGGTTAAAGTTTTAAAACCAAAATTTGCTTTCAAAAGCCCTAAAATTTTACATTTTATAAGCGCGATTTTACAATTTATTTTAAAACCCTTGACTTGGGGGCTAGGCTCTACAACAGAAAGTATTGCGGAGTTTAAATTTTCTCTCCCCCTAAAACCCACCGCTAACACTCAAACCCTTGAGGATATTGATTTTGATTTCATGGAAAAATTCATAGCCGAACTTGAGCAGTGTCGGCTCGCCGAACTTGAGGCTTACTTAAAAGCTACAGGGCTAGAAAACACCACCCTTTCTAACGATGAAAAAAACGCCCTTAACGTTTTCAATGGCAACAATTCTGGGGGGGGGGGTAATACCCCATGCGGCTTAACATGGCAAAGCTTCAAACTAGGGGATTTGTTTGAAAAAGTGAGTGCAAGATTTTTAGGCAAGGGGGATAAATTTAAGGCAACTTCAAAAAGCATTACAGACACGCATAATATCCCCCTAGTTTATTGCAAAAAGGGGAATAATGGCATTATGTATTGGGGTAAAAAAGGTGATTTTGAAACCTATAATAATATCATTTCTATTATCTATAATGGCGTAATTGCTACAGGATTAACTTATGCCCATAGAGATGAGGTAGGGATTTTAGCTGAAAGCTATTTTATAAAATTTAAAAATGGTAATCCTAATTTTTTATGTAACTTATTTATAAAAACAGCGATTGAAAAAGTTTTATACCCAAAATATTCACGAGACAATTTAGCGACATGGGCTAATAAAGTAGAGAACGAGTTAATCCTACTCCCCACCAACCCACATGGCGGTATTGATTTCCATTTCATGCGCACCCTCATCAACGCCCTGATGAAACAAACCATTCAGGGCGTGGTTGAATACAGTAGCGCTAAAATCCAAGCTACAAAAGAAGCCATCAGCCAAGAAGCGCCAACCCAAAAAGACTCGTTATTTTAAAAGGGGTTTTAAGCACCCTCGCTTGTGTTACAATAAACTTAAAATTCGCTTGATGGAAGAGGGTTGAATCATGGAGCAGCCAGTCATTAAAGAGGGGACTTTAGCCTTAATTGATACCTTTGCGTATTTGTTTAGAAGCTATTACATGAGCGCTAAAAATAAGCCTTTAACGAACGATAAGGGCTTTCCTACGGGGCTTTTAACGGGGCTTGTGGGCATGGTTAAAAAATTTTATAAAGACAGAAAAAACATGCCTTTTATCGTGTTCGCCCTAGAAAGCCAGACTAAAACTAAAAGAGCCGAAAAATTAGGCGAATACAAACAAAACCGCAAAGACGCCCCTAAAGAGATGCTTTTACAAATCCCTATCGCTTTAGAATGGTTGCAAAAAATGGGTTTTACTTGCGTGGAAATAAGCGGGTTTGAAGCCGATGATGTCATCGCAAGCCTGGCCACGCTAAGCCCTTATAAAACGCGCATTTATTCTAAAGATAAGGATTTTAACCAGCTTTTGAGCGATAAAATCGCGCTTTTTGATGGCAAAACGGAGTTTTTAGCAAAGGATTGCGTGGAAAAATACGGGATTTTGCCGAGTCAATTCACGGATTATCAGGGCATTGTAGGGGATAGCAGCGATAATTACAAGGGGATTAAAGGCATTGGGAGCAAGAACGCTAAGGAATTGTTACAACAATTGGGGAGTTTGGAAAAAATCTATGAAAATTTAGACTTGGCGAAAAATTTACTCAGCCCTAAAATGTATCAAGCCCTTATACAAGACAAAGAGAGCGCGTTTTTAAGCAAAGAATTAGCCACTTTAGAAAGAGAATGCATTAAAGAATTTGATTTTTTAAGTTGCGCTTTTCCTAGCGAAAACCCCTTATTGAAAATTAAAGATGAATTGAAAGAATATGGTTTTATTTCCACTTTAAGGGATTTAGAAAATTCCCCTTTAATTTTAGAAAACGCGCCCGTATTAGACAGCACCCCTAAAAAATCGTGCATGATCGTTTTAGAAAGCGCCGCACCTTTTAGCATGTTTTTAGAAGAATTAAAAAACCCTAACGCTAGGGTTTTTATGCGTTTGGTGTTGGATAAAGAAAAAAAAGTTCTGGCTCTAGCGTTTTTATTACAAGATCAAGGCTATTTTTTACCCCTAGAAGAGGCACTATTTTCGCCCTTTTCTTTAGAGTTTTTAGAAAACGCTTTTTCTCAAATGTTACAGCATGCGTGTATCATTGGGCATGACTTAAAACCCTTGTTGAGCTTTTTAAAAGCCAAATATCAGGTGTCTTTAGAAAACATCCGCATCCAAGACACTCAAATTTTAGCGTTTTTAAAAAATCCGGAAAAAGTGGGGTTTGATGAGATTTTAAAGGAATATTTAAAAGAAGAATTAGTTCCGCATGAAAAAATCAAAGATTTTAAAACAAAAAGTAAGGCGGAAAAATCAGAACAATTGAATACGGAATTAAACGCTTTAAAGCGTTTGTGCGAATACTTTGAAACAGGGGGGCTAGAAGAGGGTTTGCTCACTTTAGCTAGTGGAATTGAAACGCCGTTTATGAAAGTTTTAATGGATATGGAATTTCAAGGCTTTAAGATTGATGCGCCTTATTTCAAGCGCTTAGAGCAGGAGTTTAAAAATGAATTGCATGTTTTAGAGCGCCAAATCTTGGATCTAATCGGCGTGGATTTTAACCTCAATTCGCCCAAACAACTTGGCGAAGTCTTGTATGAAAAATTAGGGCTTCCTAAAAATAAAAGCCATTCTACCGATGAAAAAAACTTGTTAAAAATCCTAGACAAGCACCCAAGCATCCCTTTGATTTTAGAATACAGGGAATTGAATAAGCTTTTTAACACTTACACGACCCCCTTATTGCGCCTAAAAGACAAAGACGATAAAATCCATACCACTTTCATCCAAACCGGCACAGCTACTGGGCGTTTAAGCTCGCATTCGCCTAATTTGCAAAATATCCCGGTGCGATCGCCTAAGGGCTTACTCATTCGTAAGGGCTTTATTGCTAGCTCTAAAGAATATTGTTTATTAGGGGTGGATTATTCGCAGATTGAATTGCGCTTGTTGGCCCATTTCAGCCAGGATAAGGATTTAATGGAGGCGTTTTTAAAGGGGCGAGACATCCATTTAGAAACTTCTAAGGCGTTGTTTGGTGGAGATTTGGCCAAAGAAAAACGATCCATCGCTAAAAGCATTAATTTTGGTCTGGTGTATGGCATGGGGAGTAAGAAATTGAGCGAAACTTTAAACATCCCTTTAAATGAGGCTAAAAGCTACATAGAGGCGTATTTCAAGCGATTCCCTAGCATTAAAGATTATTTAAACCGCATGAAAGAAGAGATTTTAAAAACTTCTAAAGCCTTTACTTTACTTGGGCGTTATCGGGTGTTTGATTTTAATGGCGTGAATGACTATGTTAAGGGCAATTATTTGCGAGAGGGCGTGAATGCGATTTTTCAAGGGAGTGCCAGCGATTTATTGAAATTGGGCATGCTCAAAGTGAGCGAGCGTTTCAAAAACAACCCTTCAGTAAGGCTGCTTTTGCAAGTGCATGACGAATTGATTTTTGAAATTGAAGAAAAAAACGCCCTAGAGTTGCAGCAAGAAATCCAACGCATTCTTAATGATGAAGTGTATCCTTTGAGGGTGCCGCTAGAAACAAGCGCGTTTATCGCTAAGCGTTGGAATGAATTAAAAGGTTAGTTTTTAATTGAGTTTAAGAAAAAATATATTATTATTTCTTTATAAGTAATACTTAGCCATTTTAAGCTAAATATAAAGTCATTATCAAAGAATAAAGGGAAGAGACTGAATGTTGAAAAGAATTATATTGTTAGGGGCTTTGGGTGTTTTAGCGAACGCTGAAGAGAGCGCGGCTTTTGTGGGAGTCAATTACCAGGTGAGCATGATACAAAATCAGACTAAAATGGTGAATGACAACGGCTTGCAAAAGCCTTTGATAAAGTTCCCGCCTTATGCAGGAGCGGGTTTTGAAGTGGGCTATAAGCAATTTTTTGGTAAGAAAAAATGGTTTGGTGCGCGTTATTATGGGTTTTTTGACTACGCGCACAACCGCTTTGGCGTGATGAAAAAGGGTATCCCGGTGGGCGAGAGCGGGTTTATTTACAATAGCTTTAGTTTTGGTGGGAATACTTTAACCGAAAGGGATTCCTATCAAGGGCAATACTATATCAATTTATTCACTTATGGTGTGGGGTTGGATACGCTGTGGAATTTTGTGAATAAAGAAAACATGGTTTTTGGTTTTGTCGTGGGGATCCAATTAGCGGGGGATAGTTGGGCAACGAGCATCAGTAAAGAGATCGCTAGTTATGTAAAACACCACAGCAATTCCAGCTATAGCCCGGCGAATTTCCAGTTTTTATGGAAGTTTGGGATCCGCACCCATATCGCTAAACACAATAGCCTGGAATTAGGGATTAAAGTGCCTACGATCACGCACCGGCTTTTCTCCATCACCAACGAAAAGGGATACACCTTACAAGCTGATGTGCGTAGAGTCTATGCGTTTCAAATCAGTTATTTGAGGGATTTTTAACCCCTTTTTAGATACAATCGCACCTGAAACTATCCATTTAAAGGTGTGAAATGCCAAATTTAGAAAATTTAGACTGGAAAAATCTAGGTTTTAGCTACATTAAAACGGATTTTCGCTTCATCGCTACTTATAAAAACGGCTCGTGGTCGCAAGGCGGATTGGTGAGCGAAAATGCGTTGCAGATCAGCGAAGGCTCACCGGTCTTGCATTATGGGCAGGCTTGTTTTGAAGGCTTGAAGGCTTACCGCTCTCAAAAGGGGAAAGCTTTACTCTTTCGCCCTTTAGAAAACGCCAAACGCTTGCAAACTTCATGCGAAAGACTGCTCATGCCCAAAGTGAGCGAAGAGCTGTTTTTAAGGGCATGCGCTGAAGTAGTCAAAGCGAATCAAAAATGGCTCGCTCCTTATAAAAGCGGGGCAAGTTTGTATTTGCGCCCTTTTGTCATAGGCGTGGGGGATAATTTGGGGGTGAAGCCGGCCAGTGAATACCTTTTTATCGTGTTTTGCGCGCCTGTGGGGGCGTATTTTAAAGGGGGTATAGAAAAAGGAGGGGCTAGGTTTATCACTACGATTTTTGATAGGGCCGCACCTAAAGGCACCGGTGGGGTGAAAGTGGGGGGGAATTATGCTGCAAGCCTGTTGGCCCATAAAATGGCCATAGAGCAAGGCTATGATGATTGCATTTATTTAGATCCTGCCACGCACACTAAAATTGAAGAAGTGGGGGCGGCGAATTTTTTTGGCATCACGCATGATAATGCCTTTATCACCCCGCATTCGCCAAGCATTTTACCAAGCATTACCAAAAAAAGCTTGATGGTTTTGGCTAAAGAATATTTGAATCTCAACATAGAAGAGAGGGAAATCTTAATGGATGAGTTGGGCGCGTTTAAAGAAGCTGGAGCGTGCGGGACAGCTGCAATCATTACGCCCATTAAAGAAATCACGCACAACAACAAGTCTTATTTTTTTGAAACGCCGGGCCATATTACTAAACGACTCTATGACTTGCTTTTATCCATCCAACAAGGCGAACAAGAAGCCCCCAAAGATTGGATTTTTGAAGTTGGCTAAAAGGTTAAAATTTATAGCTGTATGCCGCATAAAATAAGGGCGAAGTCTCAAAGCGTTTGGAGCCAGAAAGCAATCTGGCGGTGGGTAAGATTTTAAACCCTAATTCAATGCGGTGTCTTAAAAAAAGCGTGAGCATAACCCCCCCATTAATCGCTAAGCCCCCTGAAACCACCGAATGTTTAAAAAACTTGAAATTTTGCTTGTCCGTATAAACGACTAAAGCCCCCCTAGCTCCCCCAAACGCCCCCAAATAATGCTTATAACTCCCTAAAGGAAATTCCATAATCACATCCAAACCCACCGCAAGCATGGTAAAAAAAGAGTTGGTAGGATCTTTATGGCTTTGGTAATTCACTTTTCCTGACCCAAGATCCCATGCAAAAACACCCCTAATCCCAATGTATTTTTTAAAAAAACTTTGCACGCCGGTTTTTAAATCAAGCGTGGCGATCCAATCTTTCATTTCCTTGCCTTGATAGTCCTTAATAGCTTCTACAGCGCCAAACCCTCCTAAAAAATACCACCCGCTTTTTTTGCGTGTGAGCTTTTGGCGGTTAATGATGCTTCTATAGAGCTTTTCATGAGCTTCTTGGTAATTTTTTTTAGGGGTTTTATTATGCAAGATAGGCATGGCTTCAAGGGGCGGAATAACAAATCCCCCTATCAAAAAAACACCAAAAAAAATGATTTTTTTAAACATTTTAAAAATAACTAATCCTTTATTAAACAGAGTATTGTTTAACCTTTTGTTTTATCATTGTGTTAAAATAGCCGTTTTAACAAACAAAATTTTGTTAATAGATTTTACCTAATCTGAGAGAGAATATATTTTAATGAAGACAGAGAAACAAAAATTTTTAGAGATGCGTAAAGATGGGGCGAACTCTGTGCTGATTTTAAGAGGGGATTGGGATTTTAAAACGAGCGTGTTTCGTTTAGATGAGTTGAAAAAAAATTTATTAGATCATCAAGGGCTTTTAAAAATGGATTTTTCAGGGTGCCAAAAAGTGGATTTTGTTTTTGGCATGTTTTTATTTGATTTAATTAAGGAGCGTTCTTTAAACATTGAATTGTGCAACGTGAGCGAGAATAACGCATGCGCTTTGAAAGTGGTTAAAGACTGGCTTGAAAAAGAAGAGGATTTAGAGTCTAAAAAAGCGAGCAAACACTACGAACTCATGATCACTAAATTGGGTAAGAGTCTTGTAGAGACTTATAACACCTTTTTAAACGCGTTCAATTTTTGCGGCATGATTTTATTTTACTTCATTAAAAGCGTTTTCAACCCCAAACGCTTTTGCATCACTCCTTTGCTCTATCATATTAATGAATCCGGGTTTAAGGTTTTGCCGGTGAGTATTTTAACGGTGTTTATCGTGGGGTTTGCCGTTGCTTTACAAGGGGCTTTACAACTACAAGACTTGGGCGCGCCTTTGATGTCGGTGGAAATGACGGCCAAACTCGCTTTAAGAGAGATCGGCCCTTTCATTTTAACCCTTGTGGTGGCCGGGAGGAGCGCGAGCAGTTTTACCGCCCAAATTGGGGTGATGAAGATCACTGAAGAATTGGATGCGATGAAAACCATGGGCTTTAACCCTTTTGAATTTTTAGTGTTGCCTAGGGTGTTAGCCTTAGTGATTGTTTTGCCTTTATTGGTGTTTATCGCTGATGCGTTCGCCATTCTTGGGGGCATGTTTGCGATTAAATACCAATTGGATTTAGGCTTTCCAAGCTATATAGACAGACTGCATGACACAGTGGGTTGGAATCATTTTTTGGTAGGGATTGTCAAAGCCCCTTTTTGGGGGTTTGCGATTGCGATGGTGGGGTGCATGCGCGGGTTTGAAGTCAAGGGGGATACTGAGAGCATTGGGCGCTTGACCACCATTAGCGTCGTGAACGCTTTGTTTTGGATCATTTTCTTAGACGCTATTTTTTCTATTCTCTTTTCTAAGTTGAACATATAATGAACGCTACTAACAATCAAGTCTTAATTGAAGTGAAGGATCTCCATAGTGCTTTTGGAAGCACCATTATTCATAGGGGCGTGAGTTTTAGCGTGCATAAGGGCGAAGTGATGGCGATTTTAGGGGGTTCAGGGAGCGGTAAAAGCACGCTTTTAAGGTGCATGATCTTGCTCAATCGCCCTACAAAGGGGGAAGTGTTGCTTTTTGGGGAAGATATATGGAAACTCAAAGAAAGAGAGCAGCAAAAGATTTTTAACCGCTGTGGGATTTGCTTCCAGTTTGGCGCGCTATATAGCTCTTTAACCGTTTTAGAAAATGTGGGCGTGATGCTAGAGCAATACGGCACTTATTCTAAAAAAATTGTTGAAGAAATTTCTAAAATGTGGATTGAAAGAGTGGGTTTGCCCCCTAGGGCTTACCACCTTTACCCCTATGAATTGAGTGGGGGGATGAAAAAGCGCGTGGGTATAGCTAGGGCTATGGCGACTAATCCGGAAATCTTATTTTTAGATGAGCCAACAAGCGGGCTGGATCCTTATAGTGCAGGCAAATTTGATGAACTGATCATGACACTTAAAGAGAGCTTACAGCTTACGGTGGTGATGATCACGCATGATTTGGACTCCGTGCATGATTGCGTGGATCGATTCATCATGCTCAAAGACGGGCTATTAGAATTTAATGGGGATTTAAAGGATTTTATTAGAAAGGCTCAAACTCAAGGGCTAAATGAAGGCAATTTATTCAATTCAACACGAGGAGAGAAATTTTGGAAAGGCATGTGAATTACACTTTAATCGGCGGGCTCTTCTTTTTATGCTTAGTGTGCATGGTAGGCTTTATTTTATGGCTAGGCCATTTGGGATTAGATGACGGAAAATATTATGAATACGTGGTCTATACGGACAAAGACTTGGGAGGCATTGCGACCAACTCGCCCATTAATTACAAAGGGATTCAAGTGGGTAATGTCATCAAAGTGGGTTTTGCAAAGGATAAAGTGGGGGTGGTCCGTTTGGATTTGATGATTAAATCCAGCGTTAAGATCCGCAAAGACTCCAAAGTGGCGGTTTCTTCTAGAGGGTTTATGGGGTTAAAATTTTTAGCCTTAGAGCAAAGCCACAATGAAGAATTTTATGGTAGTGGCGATAAGGGGGAGCGGATTTTAATCTTTAAAGAAGGGCTTATGGATCGCTTGAGCGGTGATGCTAATCAAGTGGTGCAAGAAGTGATGAAAGCGATTAGGAATGTGAATAGGATTTTAGACGATGAAAATGTGGAAAAATTCAAGCACATTCTCGCTTCAGTAGATGATCTCATCGCTAATTTGGATTCAAGAAAGACTCAATTTGATTCTTTGATCAACAACGCTAACAACCTTGTTTCTAATGTCAATAATGTGGCTTTAGATGTGGATAAACGCGTCAAACAGGGGCAATACGACTTTAAGGCGATGTTTACTCCCTTAATCATGCAAGCGCAGTTGAGCTTAAGAAACATTGATAATTTTGTGGAAAAAGGCTCTGCTTTGATAGATAAATTTGACGCTAACCCCTATAAAACGATTTTTGGAGAAAGGAAATAACCATGAGAGCTACGGCGATAAAAATCTTTTCACTCTCATCAGCATTAGCGTTGTTGCTTCAGGGTTGCTTGAGCATCAATTTAAAACAAATGCTGCCAGAGATCAGAACTTATGATTTGAATGCGAGTTCTTTTGAAATCACGCAATGCCCTAAACCTTTGACTGAAGTGAGGCTCATTAGTATTTTGAGCGCGGATTTATTCAACACTAAAGAGATCGTGTTTAAAGCCAAAGACGGGCAGATCACGCATGGGAAACACCAAAAATGGATAGACTTGCCTCGCAACATGTTAAAAACCATGTTCATGCAAGAAGCGCAAAAAGCATGCTTAGGCGTGGCTTTGCCCCCTTATGGTGCGGGCGCACCAACTTATGCGGTCCGTTTTACGATTTTATCTTTTTCTCTTTTAGAAAAAGAAAATTCTACCTATAGGGCGGAATTTGCGCTAGGCTATGATATTAGCGTGAAAGGCGATTCGCATTCTGGGGTGATCATTAAGCATGAAAATATTTCTAGCCTGGAAAACAAAACGACCAAAACGACTAAAGATAGCAATCAAGATTTTCAAGAAAGCGCGATACAATCTCTCCAACATGTAAGCACGCAAGCGATGCAAGAAGCGATTTCTTTGATTAAAAAAGCGGTTGAAGCGCAAAGCGTAAGCCCGTTAAAAAATAAAACATAAGGAGGAATTGTTTGAATTTGCGATTGGCTGGAGCAAGCGTTTTAACGGCTTGTGTCTTTTCTGGGTGTTTTTTTTTAAAAATGTTTGATAAAAAACTTTCTAGCAATGATTGGCATATCCAAAAAGTAGAAATGAATCATCAAGTGTATGACATTGAAACCATGCTCGCTGATAGCGCTTTTAGAGAGTATGAAGAAGAGCAAGATTCCTCTCTAAATACCGCTTTACCTGAAGATAAAGCAGCACTTGAAGCCAAAGAGCAGGAACAAAAAGAAAAAAGAAAACACTGGTATGAGCTTTTTAGAAAGAAGCCAAAGCCTAAAAGCTCTATGGGAGAGTTTGTGTTTGACCAAAAAGAAAATCGTATTTATGGCAAAGGCTATTGCAACCGGTATTTTGCCAGCTATGTATGGCAGGGCGATAGGCACATTGGGATTGAAGATAGCGGGATTTCAAGAAAAGTGTGTAAAGATGAGCATTTAATGGCGTTTGAATTGGAATTTATGGAGAACTTTAAGGGTAATTTTACGGTAACTAAGGGCAAGGACACGCTCATTTTAGACAACCAAAAAATGAAAATTTATTTGAAAACGCCTTGAATGGGTTTTTGTGCTTTAAAAGATCTCATGGCATGGAAGTTTGGCTCTAATGGAGTGTTAGTTGCAAAATCTAAAAAATGCTTTTAACATTTTTACAATCAACAATTTAAGCATAAACTTACGCTATAATTTTCTCAATTTTTCATCAAGGGATTTTATGCAAGGCTTATTCACTCAAAGTTACCCTCAATCAGCAGTAAAAGGTTGTGTGCGCCATAAAAGAATAAAATAAGAGAAAACTTGAAACCTATCAAATTAAAACAATTAGACACTAAAATGGCTTATTATTTGACTACTAAAGAAGAAGTATTGTTATATCTCAATGAATTGATCCAAAAAGAAAAAACAGATGAATTTTGCACTGCTTTATATCAATTAGTCAAATCTAAAGGCTTTGATAATTTTGCTAAAGAAACGACTTTGAATAGAAGTTGTATTTATAAGGAATTTAAAATTAAGAAAAATCCTTGCACTAAAATATTCTTTTTAGTTTTAAGCTTTCTAGGGTTTCAATTGAGATTAAATGAAGCAAATAGGTTTGTGCTAGTTTAATGCTAAAAGTAGCTAGTGTATTTAGTGGTATAGGAGCGTTTGAATGGGCTTTAAAACGTTTAGATTTAGAACATGAAATTTTATTTGCTTGTGATAATGGGAATATTGATTTAAAAGACTTAGATTATGAAGCAGAATTAAATAAAATCAAAAGTCTTTCTAATATAAAAGAAAAGAGCAATTACACAAATAATCTCTATAAACAACATAGCAGAAAAACTAATTTCGTTAAACAATCTTATTTAGCTAACTATACTATTCAAAATGATTGTTTCTTTCAAGATATTAAATTGCTTGATGGCACAGACTTCACAGATAAAGTGGATATTTTAGTGGGCGGTAGCCCATGTCAGAGCTTTTCAAGTATTGGGAATAAACTAGGATTAGAAGACACTAGAGGCACTTTATTTTACGATTATATTAGAGTGCTAAATGAAATCAAGCCCAAGGTTTTCATTTTTGAAAATGTCTATGGGATGCTAAGGCATGATAAAGGAAAAACTTTTGAAATAATCCAAAAAGCTTTTGAGAGTTTGGATTATCATTATAAGTATGGAATTTTAGATGCGAGAAATTATGGTATTCCACAAGGGCGTAGGCGTTTGTTTTTAGTGGGCTTTAAAGAACAAGAAAAATGCGCTAATTTTACATTCCCTAGTCCTAAAGAACTCGCTATCACTATGCAAGATTTACTGCAAGACAATATTAAAGAGGGGAATTTATTGAGCAAAAACGCTATTTTAGATACCAAGTCCTTTTTGGGTGGGGAATTAGTGGATGAAAAATATTTTCTAAGCGAGAAGCTTCTTAAATACTGCTTGAGTGCAGGCACAAAAAACTTCTATCATGCTGATGCTAAAATTGATTTGCCCATCGCAAGAGCTTTGCTCTCTACTATGGGAAACCACCATCGCTCAAGTGTGAATAATTATGTTACCACTAATGATAGAGTGCGTTCTTTAAGTGTGCGAGAAGCTCATAGGCTTATGGGCTTTGATGATGATTATAAAATTGTTGTTTCTAAAGCTCAAGGATACAAACAAGCAGGCAATTCTATTGTGGTAGATGTCTTAATCGCCTTAATTAAAGAAATCATTAAGGTTATTTGATGAAAGTTGCAAGCTTGTTTAGTGGTATTGGAGGGCTTGATTTAGGTTTTATACAAAATAGCTTTGAAATTGTATGGGCAAATGATTTTGATAAGTATGCAGTAGAGACTTATAAAGCTAATATAGGACAAAATATTGTCTTAGGCGATATTGAAGTTGAAAAAGACCATATTTGTGGGCATGATATTTTAATAGGCGGTTTTCCTTGTCAGCCTTTTTCCACTTTAGGTTCTTTGCAGGGTTTTGAAGATAAGAGAGGGACTTTATTTTTCACTATTTGTGAAATTATTAAAAAATATAGACCCAAAATTGTTGTTTTAGAAAATGTTAAAAACTTAATCAATCACAATAAGGGGGAGAGTTTTAAACGCATCCTTTTTGAATTGAATGAGCTTGACTATCAAGTTAATTACGATATTTTAAATACCCTAGATTTTGGTATCCCCCAACAGCGCAATCGTGTATTCATTGTCGCATTAAGAAAAAATAGTTTTACAAACTTAGAATTTATTTTTCCTGCAAAAATTTCTTGTAAAATGAGTGCTCTAGATTTATTGGACAAACAAGTGGAATTAAAGTATTTCATCTCTCAAAGAATGATTAAAACTATTTTGGGTAGAGGGACAAAAGGCTATATTGTAGAGCCTAGTATAGACACTCCTATTGCAAAAACTCTCACAGCTACTATGCATAAATGCCACAGAGCCAGTCAAGATAACTACTACACGGATTTAAAAAGTTGGGAACGCTATAAAGATAACAATTACTCTACTATTAGGCGTCTAACCCCTAATGAAGCTAGAAAATTACAAGGATTTCCTAGCAATTTCAAACAAGTTGTCTCTGATACTCAAAGCTATAAGCAATTTGGCAATGCAGTCAGTGTGAATGTGAGTTTTGCTCTAGCTAAAGCGATTAAAAAGCATTGTGAATTGTTTTTAAAAAAGGGTTAAAAATGGGTAATTACAAGCAAAAGAAAAATATCTACAGAGTGGAAAATTTTGAGGAAATTCAAGAAATCATTATTGATAAGTCTCAATCTTTATATGATTATATGGATAAATATAAAAGCAGTGAGTATATTCTTTACTATAAAATGTTAAGCCATTCAGATTTGCCCAACTTTGCCAAAATGAAAAATGATGAAAGTTTGGATAAAAATTTGCTCTATTATTTAAGCGCAAAAGAAATGCGAGAGATAGAGCAACGAGAAAATAGAAAGTTTGAAGTTGCTAAACAATCTAATATTGGCATGTCCATAAGATTTTGGAAAGATTTGGATATGCCAGTTCCTAGAGATAGCGTTAAAAAACGCAAAGTTATAGGGGGAGACCACCTTAAAATCAATGACTATGCTAAAGTGTTTTTAGTCAATGATGTTTTAGAAAACTTCCATTTTGACGACACTTTAAAAATCTTTGAAAAACTCCATAAAACTTTTAATCCTAAACAATTTAATGCCAATACCATGTCGTATCAGATCCTTAATAATCAAGATTTTACGCCTATAGAACTCCGTCAAGCTGTGCATGGCATAGGTATGAATCAAGATGTAGAATTTAACAAATTACGACACAACCTATTTAAGAATGATTTATTGTATCTTTTGATAGAAAAAACTCAAACGCAAAAGAATTTATTTATTATGCCTTTTAGAAATCCTTTATTTTTTAGCCTTTTGGGGGTAACTAATTCTAAATGGCAAATCTATCAAGAGCAAAAACTCAAAAGAGAAAATAATCTAATTACTAAAAGCCCCACTCCATTTCAAGAAGAAAAGATACAACGACAACACCAAAACAAATGGCGAGAAGCGTTGGCATTCGAGATGATGAATTATACTACGATAGACAGGTCTGTTTTTTGCCCGTTAACTTATATTGAAGCTGATTTTGATGATATGAAAACTTTATTCAGAGCATCACACATTAAAGGCTATAGCGATTGTGATGAAGAAGAAAAATACGATCTTGATAATGGCTTATTGCTAATCGCTAATGCAGACGCTTTATTTGACAAACATTTTATTACTATTGATGAAAATAAGCAATTAAAATTCTCTTATCTATTGGAAAATAACCACAAACTCAAATCGCAACTTAATCTAAATAATGGCATTTTTAAAGATATATTAAATGATAGAAGAATGCAATATTTAGCGTATCATAGAAAAATTTTTGAGGAAAAAGAACAAGAAAGAAAGACTAAGGAAAGCTGATTATAATAAATTAAGATAATTTAAGGCTTTTCTAGGGCTTAAATTATTTTTGACCCTAGCTTTTTAAATAATCAAGCCCCCTAAAAGGACTTTTTGAAATCAAAAAGAGGGTTTAGGGGTTTTGTCTGTCATTATAGGGAGTTCTGGATAGATTATCTTAGGTTTTTTACCCTTTAAGGCTTCAAAGAAGGTTTCAATCTTTTTCGCTTCTTCATCGCTGATTTCAATGCCTAACTGGATAGAGCCCATTTCTTTAATCGCATCCTTGACATCCCAAAACTGCCCGTTATGGAAATAAGGCATCGTTTCGGTGATATTCCTTAAAGTAGGCACTTTCACAAGCCCGTTTTTATCGCCTTTGAAATCGCCCACATTAGCGAATTTATAAGGTTTGACCACCCCAAAAGGCTGCATCGTCCCCCCAAGATTGATGCCATTATGACACGCCACACAGCCTTTAGAAATGAATAAATCCAGCCCTTCTTTTTCGGCTTTACTGAGCGCTTTAGGATTGTCTCTTAAAAAATCATCGTAACGGCTTGGGGTAATGAGCGTGGCTTCAAACATAGCGATACTATCAGCGATCAATTTAAAATCAATTTTGACTTTAGAGCCATAAGCTTTTCTAAAGAGCTTGACATAGCCTGGTATGGAATTGATTTTTTCTACCACGACTTTAGGATCAGCCCCCATTTCAAAAGAAGATTGGATCGGGCCTTGCGCTTGTTCGTTTAAATGCGTAACCCTACCATCCCAAAACTGCACATCGTTAAACACGGAGTTATACACCGTTGGGGAGCTTAAAAGGTGGGGGTTTTTCTTCCATTGAGAGCCTATGGCGCTTGGGATTAGATCCACCCCGCCTAATCCCAGATTATGGCATGTGTTGCAAGACACAAGATAGGAAGTGGAAATCCTAGGGTCAAAATAGAGCATTTTGCCTAATTCCACTTGAGCGGAGGTCATGATTTCGCTGTTTTTAGCGCCAATGCCCACATCTCTAGTTTTTTTGATCTGGTATTCTTTGAGCGCTTTGCCCATAGGCATGGGTTCTAATTGGCTTTCCTTCGCTTTTTTAATCAAATCCATATCGCTTAAAGCATAAACGCAAGAAAAAGCCAAGCAAACGCCCA
Organism: Helicobacter pylori; assembly: GCF_001998165.1. Classification (GTDB taxonomy): domain Bacteria; phylum Campylobacterota; class Campylobacteria; order Campylobacterales; family Helicobacteraceae; genus Helicobacter; species Helicobacter pylori_DL. The sequence continues at coordinate 66,148 of NZ_MTWR01000004.1, forward strand.
ATAAAATGGATTTTTTCATGATGAACTCCTAAAATAGTATTAAAAATAAGACAAAACTTTCTTATTATAACCACCATTTTAAAATAATTCACCACTAAACGATCCGATAAAGAGTTTTTTAAAGAGCGATAGGTATAATGGCGTTAAATCCAAATAGGGGTTATACAATGAAAGAGAATAAAGCCTTCACGCATTTGCACTTGCACACAGAATATTCGCTTTTAGACGGGGCGAACAAGATCAAAATTCTAGCCAAACGCGTTAAAGAATTGGGCATGAAAAGCGTGAGCGTAACTGATCATGGGAACATGTTTGGAGCGATTGATTTTTACACGAGCATGAAAAAAGAAGGCATTAAGCCTATTATCGGCATGGAAGCGTATATCCATAATGATGACAACCTCTCTAGCAAAGAAACCAAGCAACGCTTCCATTTGTGCCTATTCGCTAAAAACCAAGAGGGCTATGAAAATTTGATGTTCTTAAGCTCTATGGCGTATTTAGAAGGGTTTTATTATTTTCCGCGCATCAATAAAAAGCTTCTAAGGGAGCATTCTAAAGGCATTATCGCTTCTAGCGCATGCTTGCAAGGGGAAGTCAATTACCATTTAAATACTAATAATGAGAGAAACCGCAAGTATGGGGCTAAAGGCTATGATGAAGCCAAAAGAATCGCTTGCGAATACCAAGAGATTTTTGAAGACGATTTTTATTTAGAAATCATGCGCCATGGCATTTTGGATCAGCGATTCATTGATGAACAAGTCATTAAAATGTCTTTAGAAACAGGGTTAAAAATCATTGCCACCAACGACACCCATTACACCATGCCCAATGACGCTAAGGCTCAAGAAGTGGCGATGTGCGTAGCGATGGGTAAAACCCTAAACGATAAGGGGCGCTTGAAACACTCCGTGCATGAGTTTTACATTAAATCCCCTGAAGAAATGGCAAAGCTCTTTGCAGACATTCCAGAAGCTTTAGAAAACACCCAAGAAATCGCTGATAAATGCGTTTTAGAGATTGATTTAAAAGACGATAAAAAGAACCCCCCAACCCCCCCAAGTTTCAAATTCACTAAAGCTTACGCTAAAGAAGAGGGGCTGAATTTTGAAGATGACGCTTCTTATTTCGCCTATAAGGCCAGAGAGGGCTTGAAAGAGCGCTTAATTTTAGTGCCAAAAGAAAAGCATGATCAATATAAAGAACGCTTAGAAAAAGAAATTGAAGTCATTACGAACATGAAATTCCCGGGGTATATGCTGATTGTGTGGGATTTTATCCGTTACGCTAAAGAAATGGGCATTCCTGTAGGGCCTGGTAGGGGGAGTGCAGCCGGGAGTTTGGTGGCTTTTGCTTTAAAAATCACGGATATTGACCCCTTAAAATACGATTTGCTCTTTGAAAGGTTTTTAAACCCTGAAAGAGTCAGCATGCCTGATATTGATACGGATTTTTGCCAACGCCGGCGTAAGGAAATCATAGAATACATGATTGAAAAATACGGCAAATACAATGTGGCTCAAGTCATCACCTTTAACAAGATGTTGGCTAAAGGCGTGATCAGAGATGTCGCAAGGGTTTTGGACATGCCCTATAAAGAAGCCGATGATTTTGCCAAACTCATTCCTAACCGCTTAGGCATCACGCTTAAGGGTTATGAAAAAAATGGCGAGTTCATAGAGGGGGCGTGGGAATTAGAGCCTAAAATCAAGGAATTGGTGGAGAGCAATGAAGTAGCCAAACAAGTGTGGGAATATTCGCTCAATTTAGAGAATTTGAATCGCAACGCAGGCGTGCATGCCGCAGCCTTAGTGGTGGATAGCCAAAAAGAATTGTGGCACAAAACCCCTTTGTTTGCCTCTGAAAAAACCGGCGGTATCGTTACGCAATATTCCATGAAGTATTTAGAGCCGGTGGATTTGATTAAGTTTGACTTTTTGGGGCTTAAAACCTTGACCGTGATTGATGATGCGCTTAAAATCATTAAAACGCAATATAAGATTGATGTGGATTTTTTATCGTTGGATATGGACGATCCGAAAGTGTATAAAACGATCCAAAGCGGGGATACGGTGGGGATCTTCCAGATTGAATCCGGAATGTTTCAAGGGCTTAACAAACGCTTAAGGCCTTCAAGCTTTGAAGACATTATCGCTATTATCGCGCTAGGGAGACCGGGACCTATGGAATCAGGCATGGTAGATGATTTTGTGAACAGAAAGCATGGCATTGAGCCTATCGCTTATGCGTTTAAAGAACTAGAGCCGATTTTAAAGCCCACTTACGGCACGATCGTCTATCAAGAGCAAGTGATGCAAATCGTGCAAACTATTGGCGGTTTCAGTTTGGGTGAAGCGGATCTCATCCGCCGTGCTATGGGGAAAAAAGACGCTCAAATCATGGCGGACAATAAGGCTAAGTTTGTAGAAGGCGCTAAGAATTTAGGGCATGATGGCCAAAAAGCGGCTAATTTGTGGGATTTGATCGTTAAATTTGCTGGTTATGGTTTCAACAAATCGCATTCAGCCGCTTATGCGATGATCACTTTCCAAACGGCGTATTTAAAGACTTATTACAAGCACGAGTTCATGGCAGCGATGCTCACTAGCGAATCCAATAAGATCGAATCCGTGGCGCGCTATATTGATGAGGTCAGGGCTTTAGAAATTGAAGTGATGCCTCCGCACATCAATTCTTCTATGCAAGATTTCAGCGTGGCGGAGTTTAAAAACCAAAAGGGTGAGCTAGAAAAGAAAATCGTGTTTGGTTTAGGAGCGGTTAAAGGGGTTGGGGGTGAGCCGATTAAAAACATCATTGAAGAAAGGGCTAAAGGGGATTATAAGAGTTTGGAAGATTTTATTTCACGGGTGGATTTTTCTAAACTCACTAAAAAATCTTTAGAGCCATTGGTGAAATCAGGGAGCTTGGACAATTTAGGCTACACTAGAAAAACCATGCTCGCTAACTTGGATTTGATCTGTGATGCGGGGCGCGCTAAAGACAAGGCTAATGAAATGATGCAAGGGGGTAACTCCCTTTTTGGAGCCATGGAAGGCGGAATTAAGGAGCAGGTTGTTTTGGACATGGTTGATTTGGGCGAGCATGACGCTAAAACGCTTTTAGAATGCGAGTATGAAACTTTGGGAATCCATGTTTCAGGCAACCCTTTAGACGAGTTTAAAGAAGAGATTAAGGGCTTTAAAAATTTAGTCAAAAGCATTGATATTGAAGAATTAGAAATCGGATCGCAGGCTTATTTGCTGGGTAAAATCATGGAGGTTAAAAAGAAAATTGGCAAACGAAGCGGTAAGCCTTATGGCACAGCGGACATTTTGGATCGATACGGCAAGTTTGAACTCATGCTGTTTGAAAAGCAATTAAACGCTTTAGAAGAGTTGGATATTAATAAGCCTTTAGTGTTTAAATGCAAGATTGAAGAGCAAGAAGAAGTGGCGCGATTAAGGCTTTTTGAAATCTTGGATTTAGAGAGCGCCAAAGAGATTAAAATCCCTAAAGCCCGCTATAAAGACCCTGACAAGCAAAAAGAAGATGTGCGCGAAATCCCCCCCTTTGAAATACTTGCCTCCAGTTCTTGCTCTTTAGCGATCGTGTTAGAAAACGATGTGAAAAAAGAGTTTTTAAGACAGATCAAAGAGAGCGCTCTAAAACACCAGGGTAAACGCCCCTTGTATTTGATCATCAAAGATAAGGATAAGCAATTCAAAATCCAAAGCGATTTAATGGTAAATGAAAAGATCAAGGACGATTTTAAAGAATTAGAGTGGAGGGATTTAGCTTGAGGATCAACCAGTTTTTAGCCCATTACACCAAGCACTCCAGAAGAGAAGCTGAAAAATTGGTTTTAGAAGGGCGGGTGAAAATCAACCATGAGCATGCCAAACTCGCTAGCGTGGTTAAAGAAAACGACAAGGTGTTTTTAGACAAACGACTCATCAAACCTTTAAAAAACAAAAAATTCAGCGTGCTGGTCTATCACAAGCCAAAGGGCGAGTTAGTGAGCAAAAACGATCCCTTAAAACGGCGCGTGATTTATGAAAGCTTGGAGAAAAAATACGCCCATTTTGCGCCGGTGGGGCGTTTGGATTTTGCGAGCGAGGGGGTGCTATTATTAAGCGATAGTAAGGCGGTGGTGAGCGCTTTAATGCATGCGAATTTAGAAAAAGAGTATCTCATTAAAATTCAAGGCTTTGTTACAAGAGAGATGGAAAACGCCATGCAAGAGGGCTTGAAATTAGAAAACGCTACTAAGGGAGCGCACCAAAAAACCCCCATTAAAAGCATGGAATTTGCCCCCTTTATTGGTTATGAAATCATCAAAAACCATGCCAAATATTCTAAACTGAGAGTCATCATCAATGAGGGGAAAAACAGAGAACTAAGGCGTTTTTTTGCGTTTTTTAACGCTGGAGTGTTGGATTTAAGGCGCGTTCGTTATGGTTTTGTGAATTTGAATGCCTTGCCGGTAGGGAAAATGCGTTTTTTAAACCGCCAAGAATACAACGAACTGCATGCGTTTATGGCTAATAGGGCTAATACTAAAAGGGATTAGCGCTTGAAATATGCTATACTTCGGCGGTTGGGGGAAATAAAAAATAAGGATTATCATGTTAGAAGTGATTAACGGGAAGAATTACGCAGAAAAAACCGCTCATCAAGCGGTAGTGGTTAATGTCGGGGCGAGTTGGTGCCCGGATTGCAGGAAGATTGAGCCGATCATGGAAAATTTAGCCAAAACTTACAAAGGCAAGGTGGAATTTTTTAAGGTTTCTTTTGATGAAAGCCAGGATTTAAAAGAGAGTTTAGGCATCCGCAAGATCCCTACTTTGATTTTTTACAAAAACGCCAAAGAAGTGGGTGAAAGGCTTGTAGAACCTAGCTCTCAAAAACCGATTGAAGACGCTCTAAAAGCGTTATTGTAAAGAGCGTTAAAGAGTCTTGTTATTAAAATAAGAACTCATAGAAATCTTTTTAGCCCCCTTTTTGATAGGGGGGCTAACTTCAAATAGCTTTTATCTTTCTTTATCCTAAAAAATCGTTTTTTATCGTTTTTAAATCAGCATGTTTGTTAAAAAAGTTCCTTTAATTAAGCTAAAAATGAGCGAATTTGTGGTATTAATGCTTGCAGTGTGAAATTTGTAGGGCTAGAACTTGTAAAATGTGAAAAAAAAGACGCATAAAATGCTAAAATCCGCAAAAACACTGTGTGTTTAGATTAGAAGTTTAAAATTAGAAACAGATGTATCTGTTTTAAATTTTGAATAGGGAGTTTCTATCATTATGTTATTGAAAACAAAATTAAAAATTATAAGCTCGGTGATTTTGAGCGCTTTATTGTGGGTGGGTTGCTCAAGCGAAATGGCGACTTATCAAAATGTGAATGATGCCACTAAAAATACGACTGCAAGTATTAACAGCACGGATTTATTGCTAACCGCTAATGCGATGTTAGATTCCATGTTTAGCGACCCTAATTTTGAGCAACTCAAGGGCAAGCATTTGATTGAAGTTTCAGATGTGATTAACGACACCACGCAGCCCAATTTGGACATGAATCTTTTGACGACCGAAATCGCGCGGCAGTTGCGGTTGCGATCTAATGGGAGGTTCAATATCACAAGGGCGAGCGGAGGGAGTGGCATTGCAGCGGATAGCCGAATGGTGAAACAGCGCGAAAAAGAACGAGAGAGCGAAGAGTATAATCAAGACACCACTGTAGAAAAAGGCACTTTAAAAGCTGCTGATTTATCTTTAAGTGGTAAAGTATCCAATATCGCAGCCTCTATTAGTAGTTCTAGGCAGCGCTTGGACTATGACTTCACCCTAAGCCTTACCAACAGGAAAACGGGTGAAGAGGTATGGAGCGATGTTAAGCCTATTGTGAAAAATGCTAGCAATAAGCGTATGTTTTAAATTTATATTTGAAAGGATGAACAATGAAAAATCAAGTTAAAAAAATTTTAGGGATGAGTGTGATAGCAGCGATGGTGATCGTAGGTTGCAGCCATGCCCCAAAATCAGGTATCAGTAAAAGCAATAAGGCTTACAAAGAAGCGACTAAAGGCGCTCCTGATTGGGTAGTAGGGGATTTAGAAAAAGTGGCGAAGTATGAAAAATATTCAGGGGTCTTTTTAGGAAGGGCTGAAGATTTGATCACCAATAATGATGTGGATTATTCTACGAATCAGGCTACAGCGAAGGCTAGGGCTAATTTAGCGGCGAACCTAAAATCCACTTTACAAAAAGATTTGGAAAATGAAAAAACTAGAACGGTAGACGCTTCTGGTAAAAGGTCCATCAGCGGCACTGATACTGAAAAAATTTCTCAATTAGTGGATAAGGAATTGATCGCTTCTAAAATGCTTGCCCGCTATGTTGGTAAAGATAGGGTTTTTGTTTTAGTGGGCTTGGATAAGCAAATTGTGGATAAAGTGCGCGAAGAGTTGGGCATGGTTAAAAAGTAGGGTTTTGATGAAACGCCTTGCTATTGCGCTTGCTTTGGTGTTGGGAGTGGCGTGGGGGAAGTCCTTGCCTAAGTGGGCGAGAGATTGCTCAAAAGGAGTGCAGATTGAAAAGACCCAAACCAAAGATGAAAAATTTTTAGTGTGCGGGATGAGCGATATATTGCTTTCAGATGATATGGATTATAGCTTGTCCTCAGCCAGACAAAACGCCTTAGAGAAAGTGATGGAAGCTTTCAAGGGGGATAAAATAGAGATTAAGGCTAGTGAGCTAAAGGCCACTTTTATTGATACGGATAAAGTTTATGTGCTTCTAAAGATCACTAAGAAGCATGTCGCTTTAACGAATGAGTAAGGATTAATATGAAAAAGATTATTCTTGCATGCCTTATGGCTTTTGTGGGTGCCAATTTAAGCGCAGAGCCTAAGTGGTATAGCAAGGCCTACAACAAAACAAACACCCAAAAAGGCTATCTTTATGGGAGTGGTTCAGCCACTTCTAAAGAAGCTTCTAAACAAAAAGCGTTAGCGGATTTAGTGGCGTCTATTAGCGTGGTGGTTAATTCCCAAATCCATATCCAAAAAAGTCGTGTGGATAATAAGTTAAAATCCAGTGATTCGCAAACGATTAACTTAAAGACCGATGACTTGGAATTGAATAATGTAGAGATTGTCAATCAAGAAGCGCAAAAAGGGATCTACTACACCAGAGTAAGGATTAATCAAAACTTGTTTTTGCAGGGTTTAAGGGATAAGTATAACGCTCTTTATGGGCAGTTTTCCACCTTAATGCCTAAGGTTTGTAAAGGGGTTTTTTTACAGCAATCCAAGAGCATGGGGGATTTATTGGCTAAAGCGATGCCTATAGAAAGGATTTTAAAAGCGTATTCTGTCCCGGTGAGTTCGTTAGAAAATTATGAAAAAATCTATTACCAAAACGCTTTCAAACCTAAAGTGCAAATCACTTTTGATAACAACAGCGATACAGAGATTAAAAACGCTCTCATAAGTGCTTATGCTAGAGTGCTAACCCCTAGCGATGAAGAAAAACTCTATCAAATCAAAAATGAAGTTTTCACAGACAGCGCTAATGGTATCACGCGCATTAGAGTGGTTGTTAGCGCGAGCGATTGTCAAGGCACGCTCGTATTGAATAGAAGCCTTGAAGTGGATGAAAAGAATAAGAATTTTGCTATCACACGCTTGCAATCTTTGCTTTATAAAGAACTGAAAGATTATGCCAATAAAGAAGGGCAGGGCAATACGGGGCTATAAGCAGGGTATTAATCTTGCTTTATGCTTATTCATTCAGTTTTGTAGCGTTATTATTTTGTTTGGCATGGCGTTTTACACCCCTTAAAATAACCCTCTAAAAATTCATGGCTTTTGTTTTTGCCAAATAAACTAAAACACATTATTCAATGCTCTTTATCCCACACACTCACCTTTAACACACCCACTAAAAACTAAAATCCGCAAAAAATAAAATCTTTTTTAAGAGCCTACGCAAGCGAGCTCATTTGAAAAAACCGAATGGTTTTGGGCGTTCAAAATCCTCAAACCCCCTAGCTCACTTATTTGTCCCAAATCCAACGAACATTTTTAAAAGCTAACTCAATTTTAATTTTTGTAACTTCCTAAAAAAGGGCGTTTCAATACGAAAGGAAAAGAAAACAGAGAACAAACAAATGAGACGGAAAAAAGCTTCAACGAGCTTAAAGAAATCACGCAAGCGATACAAGAACAAAAAGAGCGAACACTAACGCTCACGCTTAAAACAGCGCACAAAACAGAACTAAAACCGCCTAGCAATATAACAGACGCTAAAAAGAGCGTTTTGGAGCCAATGGGGAGTTGAAGCCAATTTTAACCCTTAGAAAATCCATCCGTAATTAAAAAACACTTTAAAATGACTGCCCCCTTCATTGAGGGTGATAGAATTGGTGGTTGCGCCATCGCTAGAAACGACCCTAGATTTCAACTGGACTAAAGGAACGCTAATGCCTATAGAATATTTAGAATGCTTGTAGCGGTAATTCAACCCACCGGTCACATTTAAATTACCGCTCCCTTTGTATTGGTTCAACAAATAATAGCTGTTGTATAAGCCCCTTAACCCCCCAAACACCCCAATAGATGAAGTGAAAACCCTCTTGGTTAGATTGTTTTTAGGGTTCTTTTCGTTAGTGTAATTGGTGATGAAATCAAACAGCACATCCATTCCCACGCCATAGCTTAATTGTTGGATTTTTTCGTTGTTGGCTTGAGCGTAGTTGTATTTGATAATGCCATAAGAAGACAACCCTAGATAATCATTAAAATATTTTTGATAGCCCATTTTAAGATTAACGCCTAATAAGGGGGCTCCAAAGGGCCGTGAAGTTTTTGAAGTGCGATAGGTAGTGGCGCTAGATTTAGAAGATGAAAGGCTTTGACTGATCGCGCTAAGCATGGTGGTCGCAAAGTCTTGCGTGTTCAAGCTGGCGTTCAAATAGTTGGTTTGGCTGCTCAAATTAGTAAAATCCACCGGTAGGGCGTTTTGATCAATGAGTTGTTGCCAAACAGCGCTAGTAACGCCTATAAGCCCAGCGGGGACTTGAGAGCAATCGGTATAGATGGAATTAGGATAGCTGCCCGCTGTATAGGGCTTATCTTTAAAACGAGAACACACATCATAGGTAGAGCCATCGGTGTCTCGCACTTCATGCCCGTTGTCAAACACTTGCACTTCTTGCCCATTCACTTGCTCTATTTTCCCGCCCTGACAGCGCTCTTCTGGCCCATTGTTTTCTTCACACATGCGCACTCTTTGATAAGTCATGTTCCCGTTATGCGTATAGCCCAAAGTGTGCCCGTATTCATGGATAATGTCTCTTAATTGCATGATAGCGACTTTATTCAATTCTTTGCCAAACAGTATTTCAGGGTCTAAGAAAGGAGACAATATCCCTAAAGCGCCAAAATTGGTGCCATCATCGCCTGGGCCATTGGGGCCGCCATATTGAGACCCTAGCCCTAAATCCCCTCCTCTTGGGGGCAAGAGATTCACATAAAGATTATTCGTAACTCTATAGCTATAGATAACATCTTGCGGCGTTAATATCACTGATCCTGTTTGCCCGTTTTCTATATTGTATTCATCTCCTTTATTTTTAGCGATCAATTTAGGATCAACAAGCCCGTTGTTGTAAGGATTCACGCATGTAGAATAATTGGAATAACATGGCTTTGACAGGTTGTTATCGCTAAACTGAAAGGGGGCGTTTTTAACGGCATCTTCCCAAGATTTAGAGTCAAACACCGCCATCATGTTCAGCATTAAATTGGTCAAATTTTTAGCGTCTTGAGAGGTGAAAGGCGGCACTTTAGCCACGCAATTTGCTTGGTTTTCGTATGGAGGGCATGGGGGTTTAGAACCACTGCCGTTACCGCTAGAAAATTGGTTGTAATTGATATAAGTCATTTGAAGATTGGTTGTAACCCTACTGAGCTTGTTAAACAGATTCTGCGTGCTGGCATCAGAAAATTTTGTGGTGGTGGTTTGGAGTTGTTGGAAGTCATCAGCGTTAAGTTGCGGATCGTTAAACAAGCTTGCGGGCAGAATGATTTGAGATTGTTTAGGGATAGTCTCTATCACGCCCAAACTGACTGCATTGCCTTGAGCGTCTTTAAAACTCAGCTCAATATTGTTTAAATTATAAGGCAGGAAGTTTTGTATCACGACCACGCTGCTATTGCCATAGCCTGCTATTTCAGCACTTTCTTGGTTATAAGCGGTTACATACACAGGGGTTAAAGAATAAAAGGTTAAGTTGGTGATATTGTCCTCTGCAAACAACTCAGTCGCATTCTTTAAAACGGTGCTTTGGGAGATGTAGTATTTCCCATAGGTGCTTTGAGGGGTAATGGGTTTGGGCTTTGGTTTGGGTTTAGGTTTTTCTTGAGTGGTGGCTATGGTTTGTTCTTGGGTTTGTGTGCCTTGCAATAGCCCGGTTTCAAAGCCGGCTTCTATAAAAAAGCCGTCTTTTTGGTGTTTTTGAAAGGCTTCTACAGCGGTGAATGATCCGATTAGGGACAAACAAATCGTTTTGCTAGCGAGTTTTAACATGAAATCTCCTTAATTGTCTTTTTAACATTTTTACTCAAAAATAGCTTATACATATGTATACATTTTAAACTAGCTCATTTTACCCCTTTTTGAAAAATGGCAGTATGGTTTTTTGTAAAAATGGATATTAAACGGCGCTAATGGGTAAAAAGTCTTAAAAAGCAGCACTAAAAGGGGTTTTAATCCATTCCTTAAACGATTTTATTTGCCTAAGCAAAATTCGCTGAACATGCTATCAAGCATCTGGCTGGTTTCATAAGGGCGGGTGAGCAAGTTCAAGTTTTCTATCGCGCTTAAAATGTGATAAGAAAAAAGCTCCAAAGTTTCTAAATGGTTTTTAGCGTTTTGCAATTCAGTAATGGCGTTTTCTAGGGCGGTTGTTTGGGCTAGGGAAGTGAGCAAGAGCTTGTTTTGGGTGTCTAGTTTGGGGAAAAACTCACTGATTTTTTGGCTCAAATCTTTCAAACAAGCCTTGGAATTTAGGGTGTTGGTCTCTAGGATAGAATAAGGGATTTTAAGATAAGATTTTAAAATTTCAAGCTCTAGTTTGGTGGCTAGATCGTTTTTATTCAAAACGACAATGCAAGGCTTTTTAGCGCGATTGAGGGTGTCAATAAGGTTAAAATCTTCTTTTTCTAGGGGTTTAGAAAGATCAAACACGCCTAAAATAATGTCGCAATTTTCTAAACTTTTAAGGCTTTTTTCAATCCCTAATCGCTCTATTTTATCCGCGCTCTCTCTAATGCCAGCCGTATCAATCAAGCGCACCTTATGCCCTTGCAATTCAATGACTTCTTCTATGGTGTCTCTTGTTGTGCCTTTAATATCGCTCACCAAAGCCCTTTCTTCTAAAAGCATGGCGTTTAATAGGGAACTTTTACCGGCATTGGGTTTGCCAACGATGCTTAAGGCATGCCCCTTATTCCTTTGTTTTTGCGCGTTAGAAAAATCCAATAAGTCTTTAAAAGAGGCGATTTGTTTTTCCAAATTCAAAGACACTTCCTTTAAAAAATCGCTAGGAATGTCTTCTTCGCTATAATCAATCAAAACTTCTGAACTCGCCAAAAGCTTTAAAAGATTATTCCTAGCCTCTTCAATAAAAATTTTTAACTCGCCCTTAAGCTGCCTAGCTAGGGCGTTTAAAACGCTTTCATCTTCACAAAGGATGAGCTGAACGCTCGCTTCAATCTCGCTCAAATCCATTTTATGGTTTAAAAAGGCTTTTTTGCTAAATTCCCCCGCTTTAGCGAGCCTAGATCCTAAATTCAAGCAAGCTTGAAGGATATTTTGCGCTAAAAGGGGGCTTCCATGGCATTGGATTTCGCACACGTCTTCACCGGTGAAACTATAGGGGGCTTTGAAATAAATGACTAACGCTTTGTCCAATAAAACGCCATTAGAAAAAATGTCGCACACATAAGCGTATCTGGGGGTGAAGTCTTGTTTTTGGGTGAGTTGTTTGAGGATGTTTAGGGCGTTATGGCCGCTGATTTTAATGATGCTAATCGCTCCCTTGCCTAAAGGGGTAGCGATAGCGGCGATGGTGTCATTCATTATTAAAGTCGTTGATGACGATGTATTTTTCATCGTTTAAATTGGTTTTGATGGAAACATATTTGTTAGGGAACGCTTTTCGTAATTTCTTTAAAGCGATATAGGTTAAAACGCCATCAGGGGCTTTCATCTGCCCTTTACCCACTTCATGAACGGTCATGATCGTGCTTTGGAGTTGCGCTTCCATGACCTTTTCTTGGTTTTGTAAAAAAGTGGAAATTTCTAAGCGGATGCTATAGCCATAAGCAGGGTGGATCCAGTTAAAGAGCAAGTAAGAAAGGGCTTTGTAACGATAACCTTTTTCGCCAATCAAAAGGGCGGAATCTTCGCCATCAATATCGATCAATAAAACCCCCGGTTCATAAAGACTGACTTCCACTTTATTGATTTTATAAGGCAAGTGGGAGAATAAGTCTTTCAATTCTTGCTTAATCTCATGGAGTTTGTCTCCATTATGAGATTCTTCTTTAGGGTTTTTTTTAGGGGGTTTAGGGGTGATTATTTCTTCTTGCGGTGTTTCTATCTCTAATTTTTGTTTTTTTTCTTCTATATTGTTTTGATGATTTTCTTTCGTGTCAATTTCTTTAACGCTCTCTTCTTTAACCTCTTTAACGCTTTCTTTAACGCCCACTAAAATAATGGCTTCTTTTTTACCGATGTTTAAAAACCCTTTAGAGGGCGTTTGAATGACTTCGTATTGCAAATTAATGATGGGGCAATTCAAGGCGATAGAAGCTTGAATGAGGGCTTCTTCTAAGGTTTTGGCTTTGATTTCAATAAAATTTTGCATCAATGTTCCTTTTTGTTTTGCGCATGCATGCGTTTTTTATTTTCTAAGATTTTATTGATGATGAGTTGTTGCAACACCGAAAGGATGTTGTTCGTGGTCCAATACAAGACTAACCCTGCAGGGAAAGTGATTAAAAAGATTGTGAATAATAGGGGTAGGAGTTTAAAGATTTTTGCTTGCATGGGATCGGTCATGGTGTTTGGCGTAACGCTTTGGTGCCAATACATAGACGCCCCCATAAGAAGCGGTAAAATGAAATACGGATCCATGATGGATAAATCATGAATCCATAGAATCCACTCTGAGCTTTTCAATTCCACAGCGTTATAAAGCACTCTATAAATCGCAAAAAACACCGGGATTTGTAAGATCAAGGGCAGACAACCCCCTAGCGGGTTAGCCCCATGTTTTTTGTAAAGTTGCATCATGTGGGCTTGCAACTTTTGGGGCTCGCCCTTGTATTTTTCTTGGAGTTCTTTCATTTTGGGAGCTAATTCTTTGAGCTTTTGCATGCTCACCATGCCCTTATAGCTTAAGGGGTAGAGGACAATGCGCACGATAATCGTTAAAAGAATGATAGCCCAACCCCAATTGCCCACAAATTGATACAAATAATCCAGTAAAACAAACACGCCTTTAGCGAAGAAAGTGATCAAGCCATACTCTATCACATCAGTGAGCATGGGTGAAATCGCTTTCAAAGAGCGGTAATCTTTAGGGCCAATATAGCCATGCAAATTCGCTTCATTTTTAAGGGAAATGAACCCTAAGGGGTTTTTAGTGCCGATTTCTGAATCGATTAAGGCTTCAAATCCTTGAGGATCTTTAGTGAAAAGCAAGGTGGTGAAATACCTATCCACGCTGGATAAAAAGAGGGTGTTAGAAAAGCGTTTGATCTCTTTAGCGTCTTTATCTTCAATTTTTTCAATTTTTTTGTCGTTGTTTTCTAAAAGCACGCCTGAAAAGGTGTAGCTGTCCAAATCAGCCACCGGCCTGTAACCATTAGTGATCACATAGCTAGGGATAATGTTGTTAGGCGATTTGAATGCGATTTTTAAATCATAATGCAAATCATCATAGAAAGTCAGGGTTTTAATGATAGTAAGAGCGCCTAAATCTTGGGTTAAAACGAGCTGTTCATTAGGCCCAAGAGTGGTTTTTGAAGCACTATAAGGGGTGTTGAACGCTTTGTTATTGAGCGTGGGGTCTAAAAAACGCACTTCTAAAGGCTTGAGTTTATCGGCTGCTAAAAGGGGGAGCTCTTTTAGGGGGGGTTGCGCGTTTTCTTTGGAGCTAAAAAGATGGCCCACATGCTCTAAAAAGCCCTTTTGTTTGGGGGTTAGATACTTTTTATCCTTGAGATAAACCTGTTTGATGCGCCCTAAAAAGTCAATTTCAATCCTGGCATGCTCAAAAGAAATCGTGCTTAACAAATTCTCTTGGGGGATGGTTTGAGTAACGCTAAAATGTTGGGCGTTGGGCGCGTTAGGACTTGTTGCTGTGTGGTTGTTGGTTGTTTCTTGCTTTGTGGTTTGGGTTGTTGTTTTGTTTGGTTTTTGGAAAAAATAGCTATAAAGAGCGATAAACAAGAAAGACAGAGCGATCGCTAAAATCAAGCGGAGATTATTATTGTTGTTTCTATCCATTGTGATCAAACCTTAATGATGTAGTAAGTTGCGTGGCTTTTTGTGGGAACGAGCCAAAAAGTGATGGTTTTAAAATTGCGATTAGAATCTTTATGAGATTGGATCAAGCTTGGGCGTTTCAAGCGAGTAGTAGGGTAAGCAATGCCCCCAGAGCAAAAAGGGTTGCATGAGAGTATCCTTAGAATGATCTTACCCATAGCGCTCAAAGGGCTTTCAAAACAGAGTAACCACAGAGCGTAGTTGGAGCAAGTGGGGTAAAACCGACAGCTTGAAGGGGTGAAAGCCGAAAAAAAGCGTTGGTAACCCTTAATTGATGCCGTAAAAATCGCACTCAAAAAAGGCGTTTTATTGTTTCGCATAGGTATGAGTTATTCCTTTTTTCAAGTCTTTCAAGGCTTTGTTCATATAGTTTTTAATGGAAGTTAGCATTTCTAAAAAATGTTTTTCTAAAGCCCAAAAATCTAAATGGCAACAATCGCTTCTAGGCACAAACACCAAAGCAAGCCCTTGACAAAGAGCGGCATGCTTTAATGTAAGCGAACGCAAACGGCGTTTGATAAGGTTTCGTTTCACGGCATTGCCGACTTTTTTGGACACGCTCAAACCTAACAAACAAAGCGTATTTCGGTCTTTAAGCCTGCAAGAGAGCGGATCTTTAAAGCCCTCTTTTTCTTTTGGTGGCTCTTTTGATAAATCCAAAACAAAGAGCGAAAAAAAAGGGTTGTGTTTTTTAAAACCTTTTCTATAAACCCTATCAAACTCGCTCTTGTTTTTTAAAGAGTCATAGGGTTTAGACGGAAAGCTTTTTTCTGCCCTTAGCTCGTCTGGCATTAATCACCTTGCGCCCGTTTTTGGTTTTCATTCTCACTAGAAAGCCATGGGTTCGCTTTCTTGGTGTGTTGTGTGGTTGGTAAGTGCGTTTCATTTAAAACTCCCTTGATAAAAATTAAACATAAATACAGATTTTAGCTAAAGAATGCTAAAAATTGACTAAAACTAATTTTTTTGATTCTTTTTATCTTCAACAAGAATGTAAAGCTGCTTCAGATTGTTCGTTTGCAATAAATCCACGACTTTGATAAAGTTATCCAAATTGCTTTTCTTGTCGCCTTGCAAGACAATAGGGGTGTCTTTAGCCAAAGTGGAAACCTTGTGTTTTAAATTTTCAAAGCTGATTTCTTTATCGTCAAAATAAAAAGAACCCTTATTAGAAATGGCGATCGTAACTTGTTTTTTGTCCAACACGTCTTTAGAATCAGTGCTGTCTTTATCCACTTGAGGAATGCTAATAGGGAGCTTTGAAGTTTGCACAAAAGACGCCGTTGTAAGCACGATCACTAACAACACAAGCATGATGTCAATGAAAGGCACCACATTCATGGATTCTACTTTTTTCACCGCTCAATCCTTAGGCTTTGTTATAAATCTCATGGGATTGCGTGTCAACCGGGTGGTGGAAAATATCCCATTTAGTGACTAAAATCTCGCTTTTTCTCACTAGCAAGTTATAAATCACAATCGCAGGGATCGCTACCAATAACCCCATGCCAGTCGCTTTTAAAGCAAGCGCTAAATTAGTCATGATCGCCTTAGTGTCAATGCCAGAAGCGGAACCTAAATCCATAAAAGTGAGCATGATCCCCATAACCGTTCCTAAAAGACCGATATAAGGGGCGTTAGAGCCAATCGTGGCCACTAAAGTCAGTCGTTTGTGTAGGGCTAATTCCAGTTTACGCCTATCTGTGTAGTCATCTACACGAAGAGTGGCAAAAAACCACAACCTTTCTATTGCGATCGCTATAACGATGACTGATAAAAAGATCAAAAACCCTATAACCCCATAATCTACCATTTCTTTCATTATTATCCTTTAAAGTGGTGTTTTAAATCGGTAAGAATTTCTTTATTGAGTGCTTTTTCTTTGAGACTTTGTCTTTTGTCGTGCAATCTTTTTCCTTTCACTAAAGCAATTTGGATTTTAGCTCTATTTTTTTGGTTAAAATACAATTTCAATCCTACGATACTCAAGCGTTCTTTAGACGCTTCCATTTGCCATTTCAATAATTGCTTTTTGTGTAAAAGCAACTTACGCTCTCGCCTTTCATTGGGCTTGTAATACGCGTGGATTGTATCTAAAAATGATATATGAACACCAAATAAAAAAGCTTCTCCTTTGATTATTTTAACAAAATTATCTTTTAAATTCACCCTAGTTTGCCTCAAAGCCTTCACTTCAGAGCCTAAAAGCGCTAATCCTGCTTCTAAAGTTTCCAAAATTTCATAGTCAAAATAGGCTTTTTTATTACTGGCAATGAGTTTCATTCGCCCCCTTTTGAGCGGACTTGAGCCTAAAAAACGCGCTCCCGCTCCCACTAAAAAACCACTCCTTACTGAGTTGGCTTTCTATATCTTTGAGGGCAGGGTTAGCGCGTAAAGCTGGTTTTAAAAGATCGTTTAATTCGCTTCTGTCATAAGTCTTTAGGCATTCTAAACTCGTTTTTTTAAGCCACTCTTTAGCTTGAGAAAAACAAGTTTCAGGCTTATAAGCTTGATAGATGGCTTTGGTGCTGCAAAAAACATGATTTGGCGCATAGATTTCCAGGCGATTTTCTAAAGGCTCTTCTTCAAAATTTTCAATGACTTCGCCATAAGAAGTGGCGTTAGCACTTTTGTGTTGCGAGATGAAAAAATTGGTGTCTGCACCCACTAAAGATCCCATGCTATAAAGCTCTTCTAAACTCAAACGCCAGTCAAAAATTTGATTCAAATGATACAATAGCCCCCCAGCATCAGCGCTCCCACCGCCTAATCCGGCTTGAGTGGGGATGTTTTTTTCCACTTCAATCGCTAGGGTGTCTAGGGATTTGATGGCAGAATGAGAGAAATTTTTTGATTTTAAAAAATTTTTTAAAATTTGGAGGGCTTTAAAGAGCGAGTTTTCTTCTAAAGGGCAGTCAAAATCCCCTTTTAGTGAAAAGGAAAGTGCACTCTTGACGCTAATAATGTCTTTGAGCTTATCTTTGACTAAACACATGCGAGAAATGAGCTTGTGGTAAGCCCCTTCTTTGTGAAGGATTTTTAAAAAAATATTGACCTTAGGATAAACTTCAAAAGCATGCATCAAGGCTTAATGACCTTTTTGATGTTTTCTAACAAGCTTTCATCTACGCACGCAGAAGCTTTTTGGTTTTCGCTCACAATGGCCTCTTTGAGTTCAGCACGCAAAATAAGGGTGCTTTCAGGCGCTTCAAACCCTAAACGCACACTCCCTCTATCTATGGAAATGACTTTAATGTGGATATTATCATCAATGACAATCCCTTCATTAACTTTGCGGCTGAGTATGAGCATGTCTAAATCTCTTGTTCCTTATAGAGAAGGGCTAAACACAACGCTTTCTATAATATCGCCCTGCTTGATCTTGTCCAATACATTAAGGCCTTCTGCACTAGTGATTTTGCCAAATACGGTGTGTTCGCCATCTAAATGAGGCAAATCCACAAAACACAAGAAAAACTGACTCCCTCCTGTATCTCTTCCAGCATGCGCCATAGAGAGCGAGCCTCTTTTGTGCTTGTTGGGGTTATGGGCCACTTCGCATTTAATGCGGTGTCCTGGCCCGCCTGTGCCTGTGCCATAAGGGCAACCTCCTTGAGCCACAAAGCCTGCGATCACACGATGGAAGCTAAGCCCATCATAAAAACCCTCTTTAGCCAGAGCTACAAAGTTACTCACCGCTTGGGGCGCGTCTTTATAAAAAAGCTCTAGAGCGATATCGCCTTTATTGGTTTTGATCGTGGCGTAAGCGGTTTTTGCAAGCTCTTCTTCTTTAATTTCATAAGTTTTAATTGGATCCATCATAAACCTTTGCGATAAGCTTTTGTCATTCAAATGATCTATTATAGCAATAAATTAAAACAAATGGTATTTTGGCCGATAGTGTTGCAGGATACTTTTGAAATTTAAGCGGTAAGTTTGATAATGGCGTTTTGGCATAAAAGATTAGCGGTGGGTTGTTGTATCGTTTTATTTTCATGCATGATGAACGCTAATAACATTCAAATCGTTAGAGACGATCCGCCCCTTGATCCAACGCTCCCTGCATGGGTTTATTCTGTTGCGTTATTGAAAGTGTATTTTAGCGATGGGACTTATAAAGAAGGCTATGCGACTTTGCTCAAAAATGGGCGTTATATCGCTTCTTCTGAAACGCTTTATTCTAATGGCTTATACCCTAAAATGGTTTTAGCCAAAATGCAAGACAGCAGCGCTAAAGAGCTGATTTGCATAGCCAGCTTGCGCCTTGAAGCGATAGATAGGGATCAAGGGCTTTCGCTTTTAAAAACCGCCGATTTTAGAGACGATTATTGCCACAAAAGAGAAGAGAGCTATTATCATGCAAGGATTTATGCCAAATACGCTCAAA
Organism: Helicobacter pylori; assembly: GCF_001998165.1. Lineage (GTDB taxonomy): Bacteria > Campylobacterota > Campylobacteria > Campylobacterales > Helicobacteraceae > Helicobacter > Helicobacter pylori_DL. The sequence goes on from NZ_MTWR01000004.1 coordinate 85,154, forward strand.
TTTTCCATTCAAATCCTTATACCAATCAAAAAACACCTAATTCTGATCTCTACTACCCGGCGTTGAATGAGGGGAATTCTTTTTCTATACAGACAACGGGCATTTCTGTGGCTGAACTTTTAAAATCTAAAAAGTTTCTTTCGCTTGATAGTTCTTTTAAAAAGGGGAGCGTGTTGTGGGGAGGGAGGCCCTATTTTAGCGAAGTGGGGGAGTTTATGGGGATGGCTAGCAGCACTTTAGAAAACCAAGAAAGTTTGGTGATTATCCCTAAAGAAAAGATCGTGCAATTTTTAAGCGCTCTAAAAAATCAAAATATTTTCCCAAACATTCCCTAGATTTAAGCAAACCTTAAG
>NZ_MTWR01000040.1:0-2134 GCF_001998165.1 Helicobacter pylori
TAAAGAGCATCTAACTAATACAAAAAGCATTGACAAATATAACTAATTTATGATAAAATAGCCACTTAATTAAATTAAGGAAAGCTTGTGTATTCGCCTGCTAAGTTTGCTAGTATGATAGGTAAATCTGTTAGGACTTTACAACGATGGGATTTAGAGGGTGTTTTTGTCGCTCATCGTAATCAAAAAAATAGGCGTTTTTACACGCATGATCAATACTTAGAATATCTAGGTATTAAAGCTAGTGAAGATAAAGCAAAGATAGTGGTTTATGCTAGAGTGTCTAGCGCTAATCAAAAACAAGATTTGCAAAATCAAATTGAAGCCTTAGAAAAATTTTGTCTTGCCAATGGCTATGCGGTGAGTGAATGGTGTAATGAGATAGGGAGTGGGTTAAACTATAAGAGAAAGATTTTTAACCGAATTTTGGAAGAAATTGAAATGGGAAAAATCTCTAAATTGGTTATCGCTCATAAAGATAGGTTTGTGCGTTTTGGTTTTGAATATTTTGAAAGCTTTGCTCAAACTCATGGCTGTGAAATTATTATAATGAATCAGATCTCTTTAAGCCCTGAAGCTGAGATGACACAAGATTTATTGAGCATTATCCATTGCTTTAGTTCTAGGCTTTATGGCTTAAGAAAATACAACAAAGAAATTAAAGAACATCTTAAAAATCAAGAATGATGCTAGTTACAAGAATACTCTATGCCAAAAATATCAATAAAGGTAAGTTAAAAGCGTTAAACGAACAAGCCCAAATTTTAGGAAAATTGCGTTCTCAAATATGGCAAGAATATGGGGCTTTAAAATGTTTGAATACGAGCGATAGAAAAATTAGAGATTTATGGGTTAAGGAAAAAAGGGAATTTAAAGTTTTAGCTAACGCTTGGAAAGAGACTTTAAGAGATAGCTTCAATAACATCAAGCTCTATTTGGAGGCGGCTAAAACTTCTATTAAAAAAGACATATTCAAACACTATAAAACCAAAGAAGAGCAAAAAGAAGCCTTTATCCAATTAAAAAAAGATGAATGGCTAAAAGATCATTTTTTACACAGAAAAATGAGAAAAGCTTTCAAGCATGGTAAAAATTCTGTTTTCAATCAAATCATTGTCCGCAGCGATGACTACAAAGTTTTTGAATTGAACAATCAATGTTGGATCTCTATACCCTCTTTAATCAAAAACAAAAGGATTAAAATCCCTTTAAATACCACAATGGAATACAAACCTAGTGGCACTTTAAGACTGATTATAAAAAACAAGGTAGTGGAAGTTCATAGTTCTTATGAAAAAACAGATAATCGCGCTTGTGGGAATGAAATAATAGGCATTGATAAGGGTTATAGTGAAGTCTTTGTAACAAGCACTAACGAATTTTTAGGGAAGGATTTAGGTAAAATCCTCACCCAATACAGCGACAAACTAAAAGTCAAATACCAACGAAGAAACAAATTATTGGCGCTGATGAAAAAAGCTCAAAAAAACAATCAACTTGAAAAAGCTAATCGTATTTCAAAAAACAATCTAGGCAAAATTAAACAAAACAAAGAAAATCATAAAGTCAAACAAAGATTAAAAACCCTTATTTACAACGCTTGCCATCAAGTAGTGGATAAGGCAAAGGTGGTTGTGTGTGAAGATTTAAAAGAAAACTTTTCAAAAAACACAAGCTATGGCAAAAACACTAACAGAAGACTCAATTCTTGGGTTAAAGGTTTAATAGCAGCCGCTTTAAAAAATGTAATAGCGTGCAGAGGTTCTGCATTGCATTTAGTCAATCCTGCATACACTTCGCAATGCGATAGCTTTTGTAACAACCTTTTATTAGGGCGTCGCAAAAGCAATACTTTTTACCTATTTAATGGGGGAACTATTCAGGCTGACTATAATGCTGCTAGAAACATTTTAGCGAGATACTTTGACAAAGAAATTAAAAGGAATACACCTTTTAATGCGGTTAAAGAAATCTTACTAAAACGGACTGATAGCTATCGCTTGACTACTGTGCAAGCAAGGCTTTAGTTGCAAATGAAAAACTTCATTTATCAACAAAGTGCGAATTACTTTAATACATGGGCATTTGTCTATGTTTTAAGGAACAGAACATAGGGACATCAACGCTGCGAACA
>NZ_MTWR01000041.1:0-10437 GCF_001998165.1 Helicobacter pylori
TCCAGGCAAAGTGCCGACACTCAAATTGTCTTTTTTCCTTGTAAGCTCTCTGGCTTTCTTGCTAGCTTCTCTAGCCTTTGCAGCTAGTAGGGCTTTATTAGCGATGATTTTAGCTTCGTTAGGGTTTTCTTCTAAAAATTGATGGATTTTGTCATAGACTAATTTTGAAACCAACGCGCGCGCATACGAGCTACCGAGTTTGGATTTAGTCTGCCCTTCAAACAAAGGCTCGCTCATTTTCAAGCTCACAACAGCGATCAAACCCTCTTTAATGTCTTCAGAAATGGGGCGCGACTCTTTAGTTTTAATATTATTGTCAATGTATTGTAAAATCGCTTTAGACAAGCCCATTTTAAAGCCCGCCTCATGCGTGCCGCCCTCAGAAGTTTTAATGTTATTCACAAAGCTTAAAGTGTTTTCATTGTAATCGTCAGCATACGCTAAAGCGACCTCTATAGAAGTGCGCGTTTCTTCATCCATGCTTTTAAACGAAATAACGGGGGTGAGCAATTCTTTTTTAGCGCTGTCTTTCACGAATTGTTTCAAGCCATCTTTATAGAAATAAGTCTCTTGCAGTTGGGTTTTTTCTTCTTTGAAAGAAATTTTTAAGCCGTCGTTAAGATACGCCATTTCTTTGAAGCGCTTTTGTAAAATACCCGCTTGAAATTCAACGACTTCCATCACGCTTTCATCAGGGAAAAATTCAATAGTCGTGCCGCTTTCTTTAGCGCTTTTGGTTTTGCCAATGACTTCAAGCTCGCTAATGGGGATACCCTTTTCAAACTCTTGGCGATAGATTTGACCCTCTTTTTTAATGGTCATGATCAAGCGTTTGCTCAAAGCGTTCACAACCGAAACGCCCACGCCATGCAAACCGCCTGAAACTTTATAAGTATCATTATCAAACTTGCCCCCCGCATGCAAAATCGTTAAAACCACGGTGCAAGCGGGGATTTTTTCCGTGGGGTGAATATCTACAGGAATGCCTCGCCCGTTATCTTCTACAATGCATGACCCCTCCTCAGTCAAAGTGATGTTAATCGTATCACAAAAGCCCGCCATGCTCTCATCTACAGCGTTATCCACGACTTCATACACCATGTGGTGCAACCCGCCTATATTGGTATCGCCAATATACATTCCAGGGCGTTTCCTGACCCCCTCTAAGCCTTTTAAAACCTTAATACTATGGCTCTGGTAATTTTGCATTCAATCAAGCCTTTATAATGTGATTGGCATCATCAAAGTGGAAATTTTAGCGCTCAAGTGGCTTTGCTTTTCATCAAGAGACTCTTGGATCAAAAAAGGCGAAGAAGGCTCATTGCATTTTAAAACGAATTGCGTTGTCCCTAAAGCGTTTAAGGCTTCAAGGAAAAATTTAGCGTTCACGCCCAAATGAAAGGCTTTTTCAATATCCAAACCTTTTTCAATCTCAACAGAGGTTTTAGCCGTTTCGCTATGCTCAGAATCCAAAGATTCAAACAAAGCGTTGTTTTTTTCTAAAGTGAGTTTAATGGTGGAGCTTAAAGAACTGCATAACTTAATGCTCTCTTTAAATTCTTCCTTGCCTAAAGTGAAAGAAGAAGTGTATTCTTTAGGGAGGATTTTTTGATAATCAGGGTAATTCCCATCAATGAGCTTGGTGAAAAAAGCGTGCGTTTCGTTTTCAACCACCGCTAGCATGCCATCGCTTTTAAAACTGAAATTTTCATAAAAAAGCTTAAGGATTTCTAATAAAGCCCTTTTAGGTAAAATGCAAGAAATATCTTCTTCAGTGGAATGGATAGAGATTTTTTCTAACTGCGTGTAAGAAAGCCGCTTGGTATCCGTGCCTACCACCGAAAGGGTTTGGTGCTTTTGATCAAATTGCATTAAAATACCGGCTAATTCCCTTTTATGGCTGGTTTGCTCAATCACAGGAGCGATCTTTTTAAACGCATCCACCAAAAAGGGGGTATTGACTTCTAAACTCACTTTTGGCTCAATAATAGGGAATTCAGGAAACTCATCAGCGTCAAACATGGGGAGTTTGAAAGAGCTTTTATTTTGTTTGATCACCAAGCTGTCATCTTTAGTCTCTAAAACAATATTAGAGTCTTTTAAACATGAAATAATGTCTAAAAACTTCTTCCCGTTGATCGTACCAACGCCCTCTTTATCGCTAGATTGCGTAAAAATATAGCTTTTTAGCCCAATATCGGAATCGCTCGCTTTCAAAAAAAGCTTTTCTTTAATGACTTCTAAATGGATGTGTGAAGCGATAGAAGAAGCGTCCTTTTTATCCAAAAAGGCTTGCAAGTAGCGCAAAGTGTTTTCCAAATCGTTTTTACTGACACTGATTTTCATAATTGAATAATCCCCTTGAATTTTTAGTCTTATTATAGCATAAAAGAACGCTTTTTTAAGGGTTTAAGCGTATTCCTACCCCTATACGATTGGAAAAAACATCGTATTCATACAAGCCATCGCCATAGCCATTAAACCATTGCGCATAAATCCCTACAAAAGGGTTAATGCGGTAGGTATAGCCTAAGCGGAAAGCCCCATGCCAGCGATCATAACGCCAGTATTGCGTGAAAATATCATAAAGTTGCAATTCAAAATGATGGCGCCCTCTCCTGTAATCTATTTTAGCGTTACCATACCCCATGTAATCAATCAAATTAGGGTTGGATTGATCATAAGGGACATAGGGCCAATAAGCGACCATGATTTTCAAGCCTCCCTTTTCCCACACCAAGCGAAACACAGGGCGTTGCCCCGCGCTCACAGAGCGGCACCCCCCCCAGCGCACGTCTTTTTGCCCGTTATAATCTTTAACGATTACAGGCCCTCCTGGGAATTGGTTTTCAGGATTACTTTCTTTATTAAAAGGCTGGTAACATTGCGCGCCTCCCACGCCATTAGAAATGTGCTGCCAACCTATCCAAATTTCAGAAAAATTCCCTATTTTACCCCCAAAAGGTTTAAAATTAATAGGATAAACATAGATGAGTTCAGGCATGAAATTGATCATTCGCATGGGAGCGGATTGAGGGTTATTATAAATTTGAAACCAGTCAGTTTGGGTATAAGCCAAATAAAGCGTGCCTTTAGTCCAAAGAATATGCCTAAATACAGGCACTCTAAAACTGATTTGGAACTTAAACTCATTGCGTTGATACGGGTTGATATTAGGATGATACCATTGAAAAATGGGGGTGAAACTATGATAAAAAGGCAAAAAATAAGTGCCTAGATAATCCATCATGTTTAAATATTTTTTAGCAAAATCCACCCAAGAATGTTCTTTGGGGGCTTTTTGTGGAGGGAGATACCAGGCATTGGACAAATCGTTTTGCGTTTTAATGATGTGCAAATCCTGTTTGCGCAAATAGTAGTTATAATCCACCTTAAAATTATCTTGTGAAAATTTTTTGCCTTCTAACTGACAAACTACAAAAATCATAAAGAGCCAAATGCTTTTCATTAAGCCTTCTTATCTTCATTTAAATTGCAAGATGAAAATCGCTAAAATCACTACAGGTGCGATAAAACGAACGCTAAAATGCCACGCTTTAAAGGCGTTTATATTAAAGAAATGCTTCGTGGCTAAAAAAGAGTGCTTTTTATTTAAAATCCATCCCACAAATAAGACTGAAAACAAGCCTCCCAAAGGCATTAAAAATGAAGAAGTGATGAAATCCAGCCACCCAAACACGCTCTTATGAGCAAAACTCAAAAACTTAGCGTATCGTTCATTCATAGAAAGAATGACTAAAACGCCTAAAACATACACAACAACCCCTATCCATAGCGACGCTTGAAAGCGCGAAAAATTAAAACGATTAATGAGATAAAGCGCTAAAGGCTCTACCAAAGAAACCGTGGAAGTGATCCCGGCAAAAACAAGGGCTATAAAGAAAAAGAGCGAAACGATCTGCCCACTCATGCCCATTTTAGCGAAAGTTAAAGGTAAGGAAATAAAAACAAGCCCTGGCCCTTGAGACACATCCGCATGGTATTCAAACACAAAGGTGAAAATCATCACCCCAGCAATCAAAGAAATTAAAATACCCGGTAAAACAATAAATAAAGAGCTTTTGAGTAGATTTTCTTTTTTAGGCGTAAAAGCCGAATAAGTAATGATCGTGCCTACCCCCAAACTCAAAGAAAAGAACATCTGCCCTAAAGCGTCCATCACAACCTTAAAATCAATCTTTTGAATCTCAAAATTAAATAAAAAGCGCAAAGCTTTAGGCATGCTTTCTAAAGTCATCGCATAGATTAAAAGCCCTATAAAAATCACAAACAATAAGGGCATCAGCACGACATTTAATTTTTCAATCCCCTCTTCAATCCCCCTAGAAACAAACCATATTGTCGACAATAAGCATGCGCTAAAGCCAATAACAGGCCAGATTAAACTGCCATTTTGGAGCGTGCTAAATTGCATTTTAGCTTGCTCTAAATCTTTAGGCAAATCAAAAGTTACTACAAAAAGATAGTAAAGCACCCAGCCTAACACCACCGCATAAAAGGATAAAATGAGAGGGCCACCTAAAATAAAAAAAGAAGTGAAAGGGTAATATTTTTTCCTTTTAGGATCTAAGATTTGATAATTAGAAACAACATCTTTTTTACCCAAATTCCCAATCAGCATTTCTACTAAAAGCATAGCAATGCCTAAACTCAAGGTTAGCGCTAGATATAAAAGCACAAACGCACTCCCCCCATTATGACCTACCATATAAGGAAAGCGCCAAATATGCCCTAAACCGATAGAGCTACCCAAAGTGGCTAAAATAAAGCCTAATTTAGAAAATTTTCCCATGCTAAATATTTTAATAAATCTTGCTCAACCAAATAGAAAACACAATTAAAGGGGTGATATATTTAAGCAAGAAATACCAAGTTGCAAACAATTTAGGGCCTAAAAAGTGCGTGCTCAAAAGACGCAATTTTTCTTTTTTCAAAACCCAGCCCATAAAAATAAAGGTTGCCATCCCCCCTAAAGGCATGATAATGGTGCTTGAGGCAAAATCCAACCAATCAAAAAGACTTTTTTCAAAGAAAGTGAGATAGTCTTTATAATCCTTGTGGAGCGAAAAAATCAACACCACGCCTACAATAAAAATTAGCGCTACAAGACCCCAAGTAACCTTAAAACGAGAGTATTGATACCTTTCGGTAAGATACATCACGCTTGGCTCTAATAAAGCCACCGTAGAAGTGATGCCAGCAAAAGCGAGCGCGAGCAAGAAAAGAATTGAAACAAGAACGCCTATCGCTCCCATTTGGCCAAAAACCACCGGTAAAGAAGTGAAGATTAACCCTGTGCCTTGTGAGACATTCGCCCCATATTCAAACACAAAAGTGAAAATCATAAGCCCTGCCACAAGAGAAATCAAAATCCCTGATAAAACCACCCAAATAGTGCTTTTAAGCAAATTCTGCGTTTTATCCGTAACCGCAGCGTAAGTGATATTAATCCCTAAACCTATGCTTAAAGAAAAGAAAACCTGCCCCAAGGAATAAGTGAACACTTGAGAAGTCAAATCTTTTGGCTTGAAATCAAACATGAAATGGAAGGCTTTAGAAAAAGAATCCATGCTCATCGCATAAAAAAGCAAACCAAAAAAAGTGGCAAAGAGTAAGGGCATTAAGACTAGATTGAGTTTTTCAATCCCTTCTTTAATCCCCCTAGAAACAATCCATCCGGTTATGAATAAAACGCTAAAAAGCCCTATGGATTGTAGCCCTATAGACTGCAAAGTTTGAGTAAAAATTTGTTCAGATTCTTGGATATTGTTAGGCAAATTAAAACTAACACTCACTAAATAATAAAGCACCCAACCTAAAATCGTGCCATAAAAAGTCAGTATTAAAGGCCCAGAAATAAGCAAAAGTCCTGCGTATTTCCAGCGTTTTTTAGGGTTAATGTCAAGCTCTTTAAAAGCTTCTATTACATTTTTTTGCGTGCTTTGTCCTAATAGCATTTCAGCGATAAACATCGCCGCACCAACGCTTAAAGATAAAAATAAAAACAATAAAACAAAAGCACCCCCACCACTCACCCCAGTCATGTAGGGGAAACGCCAAATATGACCTAAACCTATCGCGCTCCCTAAGGCCGCTAAAACAAATCCTAATTTAGAAAAATGATTACCCATATCCTAACTACCAAACTCCTTGTCAATGATTAAAATTAAGGAGCTATGTCCTTAATCGCCCAACTATTGCTGTATTAGTTTTTTGAAATCTCTAAAGATCTTAAGATTTAAGAAAAAACCCACTTTCAAAAATACCTAAAAATTATAAAGCAACGCCCCTAGATTATACTATAGTTAAGTTACATATTGTATAATTTTGAGAAAGTTTCATTATTTAAGTAAGGGGAATTAATGCGCTGTAGGGTATATTACGAAGATACCGACTCTGAAGGCGTGGTCTATCATGCGAATTATTTGAAATATTGCGAAAGGGCTAGGAGCGAGTTTTTTTTTAAAAAAAATGTTTTGCCAGAAAATGAAGAAGGCGTGTTTGTCATCCGCTCTATCAAAGCGGATTTTTTTACCCCTGCGAGTTTAGGACAAGTCTTAGAGATAAGAACGCAAATTAAAGAATTAAGAAAGGTTTTTGTGGTGCTTTTTCAAGAAATTTATTGCATCCAAAACGCTTCTTTAGAGCCTATGAAGCCCTTTAAAGTCTTTGCTTCAGAAATCAAGTTTGGCTTTGTCAACCGCTCTACATACAGCCCTATTGCCATTCCTAAATTGTTTAAGGAGCTTCTTAGTGCCGTCTGATTTAGAAAAACCCACCATTATTTACCCTTGTCTTTGGGATTATAGAGTGATTATGACCACTAACAATACAAGCATGTTAAAAGAGCTTTTAGAAACCTACCAACGCCCCTTTAAATTGGAATTCAAAAACACTTCTAAAAACGCTAAATTTTATAGCTTTAATGTTTCTATGGAAGTTTCAAGCGAAGTAGAACGGAATGAGATTTTTCAAAAAATTTCACAATTAGAAGTCGTGGTGCATGCACTTTAGTCTTTTAAAACAAACGCCTTAAATTTTTCACCCCTTTCTTTATACGAAGAAAATTGATCCAAACTGGCCGCGCTGGGTGAAAGTAAAGCGACTTCATTTTGCAATAAAACGCTTTTAATTTCTTGAACCGCTTTTTCTAACTTTAAACAAACTTGACAAGAAACATTAAATTCTAACGCTAAGGCTTGGATGATAGAAGTACTTGATCCTATGGCATAAAGGCTTATTTTATAGTTTTTAAACTCTTCAAAAAGGGGGGTTAAATTGACCCCTTTAATATCGCCCCCTAAAATCAAATGGATTTTTTGGTTTTTAAAGGTTTTTAGAGCTTGTAAGGTGGCATCAATGTTCGTGGCTTTGCTGTCATCTACCCACAAACACCCTTCTTTATCCCTAAATTCTTCCATTTTATGCGAGCCGATTTTAAAAGCGTTCAGTCTTTTAAGGGCGTTTTCTCTATAATCTTGCCATTTTAAATTCTTTATTTTTAAAAATTGCTCATAAACTAAAAGGGCTAAAGCCGCGTCCAATAAAAACGCTCCCTTAAAAAAAAGGGCGTTAGAAGGGATTTTTAAACACTTTAAAATCTCTTCGCTTGTGTCAAAAAAGATTTTTTGCGCTTGCGAGTTTTGAATAATAGGGTGTTCTTTGAATTTTAAAGGGAGGATAGCGAGCGAAGTTTTAGGCATCAACGATAAAACCTTGAGTTTAGCGTTCAAATAATTTTCAAAATTGCAATGCCAAGTCAAATGATCGGCTTCTATATTGATGAGCAAGTAGATTAAAGGGTAAGCCTTATTCGTGTAATGCAAAGAAAAGGAGCTTGTTTCTAACACCCACAAGGGCGATTGCTTTTCAAACAATTCAATCAAGGGCGTGCCGATATTCCCCCCACTCACAGCCTTAAAATCTTCTAAAAGCATGGTGAGCATTTCGGTCGTGGTGGTTTTCCCGTTAGTGCCGCTAATACTGATTATAGTAGGCGTGAAAACAGAATTAAACAAGCTGTCAATATAATCGTATTCGCTCACTAAATGCTTGGCTTTTATGACTAAAGGGTGCGTGAAACTAATGCCAGGGCTGACTATTTCTAGTTGGGAATCATTAGGGTTAAAATCCTTACTGGGATAGCAAAGAAAACCCTCGCTATCTTTAAAAGATGAAAGGAATTTATCATCAAAAAATTTGACTTCGTTATGGTTTTTTTTAAAAAAACGCCCCAAAGCTAGAGTGGTTTTGCCATGCCCCAATAAAGAGATTTTCATTTTAACGCACCTTCAAGCTTAAAAGAGCGACTAAATTACTCAGCATGGAAATGATCCAAAAACGCACGATCACCTTATTTTCTGCCCAACCCTTTTGCTCAAAATGATGATGGATGGGCGCCATTAAAAAAAGGCGTTTTTTACGGGTTTTATAACTCCCTACTTGCAAGATCACAGACAGAGTTTCTATTACAAAAATAGATCCCATTAAAACGAGCAAGATTTCATTATGCGAAACAATAGCGTTATAAGCGATAAACCCTCCTAAAGCCAAACTCCCGCTATCACCCATAAACACGCTTGCCGGGTTGCAGTTATACCACAAAAAGCCAAAGAGCGATCCCACTAACGCTAGCGAGACAACAAACAATTCCCCCACATCTATGACTTTAGGATAAAGCAAGTATTTAGAAAATTCCGCATTCCCTGCCACATACACAAAGATAGAAAGGCTTAAGAGGGTGAAAATGCTAGGCACGCTCGCTAAGCCGTCTAAGCCGTCGGTTAAATTCACCGCATTGCTCGTGGATAAAAAAACCAACACCCAAAAACCAACCGCTAACATCGTGGGCATTTCAAACAAAGGGTTTTTCAAAAAAGGCGCGTATAAAAAAGTATCCAACCCCTTAAAGCTCAATAAAACAGACACTACAAGCGAAAGGACAAAAAGCATGCCAAATTTCATTTTCGCGCTCATTCCGGCATTATTTTGCTGGTTGATTTTAGTGTAATCGTCTCTAAAACCCACAAAACTAAAGCCCACTAACACGATTATCCCTAACAACACATAAAGATTACCCAAAGACGCGCACAACACGCTCGCAACAATGGTTGCAAAAACAAACACAATCCCCCCCATCGTAGGGGTATCCTTTTTATTCTGGTGGCTTGGCACGAAGCTAGAAATGGGCTGGTTAGCCTTTTTAGCCTTGGCCCATAGAATGAATTTAGGCATTAAAAAAAGCGTGAGGAAAAAGGCTATGAAAAACCCTAACCCTGCTCTAAAAGTCAAATACTGGAAAAGATTGATATTAAAATAGCCATATAGTAAAGAATAGAGCATAAAATCCCCTAAAATCGCCATGCTTGAAATTTAGAAAAAAAGAAAATTGTAGCGCAAATTGGTTTACTTAAAAATAGCATGAATAGGGTAGAATAGAAGTCTGTTTTAATTTTTAGGATTTTAGGAGTCTTTTGTGGAGCGTTCGCTTATTTTTAAAAAAGTTAGAATTTATTCTAAAATGTTAGTGGCTTTAGGGCTTTCAGGCGTGTTAATCGGTTGCGCGATGAATCCAAGCACTGAAACAAAAACACCAAATGACGCCAAAAATCAAGTTCAAGCTCATGAAAGAATACAAACAAGCTCTGAACATGTTACGCCGCTAGATTTTAATTACCCAGTACATATTGTTCAAGCCCCACAAAACCATCATGTTGTAGGTATTTTAATGCCACGCATTCAAGTGAGCGATAATCTAAAGCCCTATATTGATAAGTTTCAAGACGCTTTAGTCAATCAAATCCAAACTATTTTTGAAAAAAGAGGCTATCAAGTGTTGCGTTTTCAAGATGAAAAAGCTTTGAATGCACAAGATAAGAGAAAGATTTTTTCCGTTTTGGATTTGAAAGGGTGGGTAGGAATCTTAGAAGATTTGAAAATGAATTTAAAAGATCCCAATGATCCTAATTTAGACACGCTAGTGGATCAAAGTTCAGGCTCTGTGTGGTTTAATTTTTATGAGCCAGAAAGCAATCGTGTAGTTCATGATTTTGCTGTGGAAGTGGGAACTTTTCAGGCAATGACCTATACTTACAAACACAGTAATTCTGGAGGGCTTAATTCTTCAAACAGCATTATCCATGAAGATTTGGAAAAGAATAAAGAAGACGCGATACACAAGATTTTAAACAGAATGTATGCGGTTGTCATGAGAAAAGCTGTAACAGAACTTACAGAAGAAAATATCGCCAAATACAGAGACGCTATTGACAGAATGAAAGGCTTTAAAAGTTCTATGCCTCAAAAAAAGTAGTTCTTAAACGAACCATTTAAAAATTGGCCTTAAAATCAGTCTTTTTAAAGGCTAATTTAGGTATAGTGTCAAATTCATTTCAATATTTAAGGATACACAATGGC
>NZ_MTWR01000042.1:0-28904 GCF_001998165.1 Helicobacter pylori
AAAGCTTTGGTGTTTTTCTTGCCCCCTAAAAGCGTGAGGTTGGCTAAAGAATGCGTGTATAATTCCCTTTCTTCTTCGTTAAAGTCTTTCACCCATTGGCTTGAAGGATCGGGGTTTTGGGGCAGAATGCGTTCAACATGCAAATCGTCATCCATTTTAATGTAAGCGGGGTTGGCGTTATCGCTCATGAAATATTCCACTAAAATGAGAACGGGTTTGAGCCATGAATTTTTTTTGACGGATTTACCAGCGAAGTAGAATTTCGTGTATAAGTTGTTGTCTTGTAGGTTTTCTTTAAAGCGTTGCGTGATATTTTTATCATCTAAATATTTTTTTACAACAATAGAAGCGATATTTTCAATGCTTTTCTTTTCTTTCAAGGCATTAATAATATTGCAACAAGTTTGTTCGATTTGAGATTTTGTCCGCCCTGCAACCCAATTTTGGTAGCAAAACTTGACTAATAACTCCTTTAAAGCCTCTATGTCTTGATTGTTATAATGGTGTAACAAACTGGTGCACAAAACAACACGCCAATAATCAGAGGCCACATAAGAAAGCAAGTAGGCATGCCGATCTTGCATTTCTAACACCTCACCATAAGCGTTGTAAAAATCCTCTACGCCCTTAAGGTATTCTAAAGGGGTTTTATTAAGCTTGTTAAACCAAGTAACGAGTCTTTTATCCGTTTTTTCTTTAGAAGTTACCGGATTGAGATAGGTTAAATACCAACTGAATAAGGTTTCTGTGGCATTCTTCTCTCGCTTGTTCTCTTTTCTCTTTGGAAATTTTGACTCATTCCCTGAGCATTTTTGATGCAAGGCACTCCAACGAGACACAAACTCTTCTTGATCCTTTTTGTTAGCGAGTTTTTTTAGTAACTCCACCTTAAAAACATCTATCGCATGCAAGGGCAAACCTCTAGCGTTTAAAACACTAAAAATCCTTAACGCCATACTCACATTGGGGCAAGTGGTTTTGATAAATACGACCTTAAAATACAACCACTTAATGAAATCGTTAATGTCTTTAATCTCTTTCTCTTTAAGATAGTTTTTTAAACAAATCGCATTTTTTAGGTAATTGTTCTTATTATTTTTATTCTTGCTTGCTTGAGAGTCGTTGAAATGTTCTAATGCATACACAAAATCATCTTTAGCGTTAAGCCCCATAGCGTTAAAATGCAACCGCTCTCTTTTTTCTCCATCAATATCGCCCAAACTCTTTTCTAAAAGTTCTCTGCTAGTTGGGTTTAAATCTTTATCATAGAGGGTGGCTAAAACTTTTGCCAGCAGAATGAAAGTGCTTAAGCGTTGCTGGCCATCTACAATATCATAGGTTTCGGTTTTGGAATTGGGATCGGATTTGACTAAGACTAATGAGCCGCAAAAATAATCGCTTTCTCTGTCATTTTCATAATTAAAAAACAAATCGTCTAAAAGCTTTTCGCAGTTCTCTTCTGTCCATTGATAAGGGCGTTGGTAGATAGGGATTTGGTGATAGAGTCCTTTTTTTAAAGTATCTTTTAGATACCACTCATAGCTATCAATTTTTGCCATAAAAACCCCTTATATTGTTTAGGGTAGATTATAACATTAAAAAGTGTTTTTTTTTTTTTTGAAATATTTCCACACATGAAGACGCATGGTTTATCGCCATGCTCTTTTTTACAACTTATTTTTAAAGCTCCTTTAAAACCTCTAAAGGCGATTTGAACGCCAGATTGAACGCTTTAGCGATGCCTTCTTGGGTGATATAGCCGTTATAAGCGCTCAAGCCTCCAAGCGTGTTTGCCACGATTTTAGTGTTGGCTTTTAAAAAGCCCTTCAAACCATGCTCTAAATAATACAACAAATACGGCACGCTCGCATGGCTATAAGCTACAGAGCTTGTTTTAGCGACAATCCCTGGCATGTTCGGCACGCCATAATGCAACAAATCCTCTTCCACATACACCGGGTTAGAATGGCTTGTCTGGTGTATGGTTTCTATGCACCCCCCTAAATCGCAAGCCACATCTATCACTACCCCTTGTTTTTGCATGCGTTTTAAATGCCTTCTTAAGATCACTTTAGGGGTTTGGCTCGCTGTAACTAGTACCGCTCCCACTAGCCCAACCGCTCCGTTTAAGGCTTGAATGATATTGGCCTCATTCACGCTTAAAACTTCTAAATCATACAAATGATAATAGGGGTGGTTTTGTAATTTGGCGTAGTCTAATTCTAAAATCGTTACTTTAGCCCCCATTTGGCTTAAGACTTTCGCGCTCTCCATGCCAACCACACCGCCCCCAACCACAACGATTTTAGCCCTTTGCGCGCCCGATAACCCCCCTAGCATGACCCCCTTACCCATAAACCCCTTAACATGCTCTAAAGCCAGCAAATAATGCTGAATCAAATGCGCAGCCAACCTCCCAGCCACCACGCTCATAGGCGCTAAAATAGGGTAGTCGTTTTTAGGCCCGGCAATGGTTTCAGTGCAAATAGAAGTGATTTTTTTATCTATAAACATTTCGCACAAGCTTTTTTGATACGCTAAATCCAAGTAACTAAACAGCGTGGCTTTTTCTTTCAACAAAGGGTATTCATGCTCTAAAGGCTCTTTGCATTTGGCCACCAAATCCTGCCCCCACGCCGTTTTAGAATCCACGATTTTAGCCCCCACGCTTTCATACGCTTCGTTACTATAACCGCTATTAGCGCCGGCATTATTTTGAACTAAAACCTCCACGCCCTTTTGAACGATTAGTGCCACATCATCAGGCACCAAAGCCACTCGAGATTCCAAATCCATGCTTTCTTTGACTAGCCCAATAGTCATGTTAATCCTTTAAATAGTAGTGTCAGTTATGATTATACTCACTCCATTAAACGATTGGGTATCTTTCTTTTAAAAAGCTAAATAGTATTACTCTTTTACACAATGAAGTTAATTTTGTTTGTTATTCATTTTCTTATTATTTTGTAATCGTTGGTTGGGATTTAAAATAGAATTCACTTAACGATTAAAGGATGCGTTTATGAAAGACAACACAGCCTTAAGCAGGGACATTGGCTTCAACCAATTGATGATGATCGCTTTAGGGGGGACGATTGGCACTGGGCTTTTTGTAGGCACAGGGGGGAATATCGCTAGCGCGGGCCCTTTAGCCACGCTTTTAGCGTATTTGATTGGAGGGATTATTGTCTATTCTATTGTTTTATCTTTAGGAGAATTAGCGAGCGTATATCCCACTACAGGGAGTTTTGGGGATTATGCGAGCCGTTTTATTAACCCAAGCACTGGGTATATGGTCTTTTGGATGTATTGGCTGAGCTGGGTTTTAACCGTGGCAGTGGAATACATCGCCATAGGCTTGCTTATGCAACGATGGTTCCCGACTGTTCCTGTGTATGTGTGGGTCATCGCATGCATTGCGCTTTTATTTTTATTGAATTTCTTTTCGGTTAAGATTTTTGCCACAGGCGAATTTTTGCTCAGCACCATTAAGGTTTTAGCGGTCTTTGTGTTTATTGTGCTTGGGGGCATTGGCATTGTCTATTCGTTTTATTTGCATGGATTTGAAGGCGTGTTTGCTAATTTCTATTTTAATGGGGAGACTCAAGGGCTAGAAAAAGGCTTTTTCCCTAAAGGAGTGGAGGCGTTCTTTGGGGCGATTTTAGCGGTGATTTTTGCTTACACAGGCACAGAGATTATCGGCGTTGCAGCAGGAGAAACTAAAGACGCGAAAAAAGTCATGCCTAAAGCGATTAAGGCGACTTTATGGCGGATCGTGTTTTTCTTTTTAGGGGCGGTGTTTGTGGTATCGGTGTTTTTACCCATGACGGATAGCGGTTTGACGCAAAGCCCTTTTGTGAGCGCTTTAGAAAAAATCCCCTTACCCTTTTTGGGCGTGGGTATCCCTTATGCGGCGGATATTATGAATTTTGTCATTGTCACTGCGATTTTATCCACCGCTAATTCTGGGTTATACGCTTCAGGGAGGATGATTTATGGCTTAAGTCAAAAAAAGATGTTTTTCCCCCTTTTTGCTAAACTTAACGCCTCTGGAACGCCCACTTATGCTTTGTATTTATCTTTAGGGGTTACACTTATTGGCATGCTCACCGAAGCGTTTGCGCCAGAAAAAATCATGGCAAGCTTGATCAATGTGGTGAGTTTTATGGTGATTATTGTATGGATCAGTATCAGCGTAGCGCAATACCGCTTCAGGAAAGAGTATCTGGCTTTGGGGAAATCCTTAAAAGATCTGCCTTATAAAGCCCCCCTTAATCCCTTGATCCAAATTATTGGCATCAGCGGGTGCTTGGTGGGGCTTATAGGGGCGTATATGGATGCAAATGAACGCATTGGAGGGTATCTCACGCTAGTGTTTATGGGGCTTTGCTATGGGGCGTATTATTTGAGTAAGGACAAATGGGGCTATCAGCAAGAAAAAGGAATTTGAAGGAGCGATAAAATGATTTTAGTAGGGTTAGAAGCGGAATTGGGAGCGTCAAAAAGAGGCACCGATACAGGGGTTAGGCGTTTGAGAGAAGCTTTAAGTGCGACGCATGGCGATGTGATTAAAGGCATGCAAACGATCACTCAAGAGCGGTGCGTGCTTTATAAAGAGTTTAGATACGCCAAGAATTTTGAAGATTACTACCTTTTTTGTAAAGAAAATCTGATCCCTTGCATGAAAGAAGTGTTTGAAAAAAAAGAATTCCCTTTGATTTTAAGCTCAGAGCATGCGAACATGTTTGGGATTTTCCAAGCCTTTAGGAGCGTTCATAAGGACAAAAAAATAGGGATTTTGTATTTAGACGCGCATGCGGATATTCACACGGCTTATGACAGCGATACAAAGCATATCCACGGCATGCCCTTAGGTATGGTTTTAAATCGTGTCCATAGCGGGGTTAATCGCATGAGCGAGAGCGAAGAAAAGGCATGGCAAAAGCTCTGCTCTTTGGGGTTAGAAAAGGGAGGGTTAGAAATTGATCCTAAATGTTTGGTGTATTTTGGGGTAAGAAGCACCGAACAGAGCGAAAGAGATGTGATTAAGGAATTAGAAATCCCTTTATTTAGCGTGGGCGCGATAAGAGAAAACATGCATGAAGTGGTTCAAAAAACCAAAGAATTGTTAAAAGCGGTGGATATTATTTACCTTAGCCTAGATTTAGACATTATGGATGGCAAGCTTTTCACTTCTACCGGCGTGCGTGAAAATAATGGGTTGAGTTTTGATGAATTGAAGCAATTACTAAGCTTGCTTTTAGAAAGTTTTAAAGACCGATTAGGGGCCATTGAGGTAACCGAATACAACCCCACGGTGAGTATAAAACACAATAACGAAGAAGAAAAGCAGGTTTTAGAGATCTTGGATCTCATCATCAAGCGCTGCAAGATTAAAGATAAGGAGCGATCTTTTATAATGAGTCGCTGATCGCTTTTCAAACACAACGATGAAAAGTTAAACCGCTTTTAGCGTCAAAAAATGTCTTGTGTGTTTTGAGAACGCATGCAGGCTCGTTGTGTGTCAAAATGGGGATTTTTCACTAGAGATTGAGTAAAATCAGCAAAATCAAAAAAAAAAAAAGATTTTCATGGGATCAATCAAATTTTAAGAATTTTATCATAAAATTCTGTGAGTTATTAAGTTTTTTTTGTTTTTATTACTTAATAATTGGCGTTCGTTATCGGTTTGATTTTACTTAAAAAATTTAAACCATTTTTTAACCTCTCAAAATATAAGGAGTTTGTGTTGCATAAAAAAGTTCTGTTGGCTTTAACTGCCAGCTTGATTTGCCAAGAGTCTGTGTTCGCTAAAGATAAAGACTACACTTTGGGCAAGGTTTCTACTGCCGGCAAAAAGGATAAATCTGATTATTCTGGGCAGGTCAATTTGGGTTATAGCGGGATCACCGCGCCTAAGAGTTGGGAAGATGAAGAAGTGAAAAAATACACAGGAAGCCGCACGGTGATCTCTAATAAAGCGCTCACCCAACAAGCTAACCAAAGCATTGAAGAAGCTTTACAGAATGTCCCCGGTCTGCAAATTAGGAATGCGACAGGTGTAGGGGCTATGCCCACTATCCAAATCCGTGGCTTTGGAGCTGGGGGTTCAGGGCATAGCGATGCGACGCTGATGTTAGTCAATGGTATTCCTGTTTATATGGCCCCTTACGCTCACATTGAGCTAGACATTTTCCCCGTTACCTTTCAAGCCATTGATCGCATTGATGTGATCAAAGGTGGAGGCAGCGTGCAGTATGGGCCTAACACTTATGGGGGTATTGTCAATATCATCACTAAGCCTATCCCTACTCAATGGGAAAACCAAGCGGCTGAAAGGATCACTTATTGGGCTAAGGCTAGAAACGCCGGTTTTGCCGCTCCCCCTGATAAAACCGGTGATCCTTCTTTTATCAAGTCTTTAGGCAATAACCTCCTCTATAACACCTATGTGAGAAGCGGAGGGATGATCAATAAGCATGTGGGTATCCAAGCGCAAGCTAACTGGGTTAGAGGACAAGGCTTTAGGGACAATAGCCCCTCTAATATTTCAAACTATTGGCTAGATGGGGTCTATGACATCAATGAAAGCAATGGGATTAAAGCCTATTACCAATACTACGATTTTGCTATCGCCCAACCGGGATCACTCAGCGAGCAAGATTACAAAATAAACCGCTTCGCCAATTTGCGCCCCTTAAACCAAAAAGGCGGGCGCTCACAACGCTTTGGGGCTGTGTATGAAAACCACTTCGGGGATTTAGACAGAGTGGGCGGGACTTTTAGCTTCACTTACTATGGGCAGTTGATGACTAGGGACTTTCAAGTGAGCTCTAGTTATAATAGCGCTAACATGGTTACTTGTTTTAGCGAAGCGGCATGCAGGGCGGCGGGACTTCCGGCAGGGTATAACTTGGCTGTGCCTTATTATGCCACTAACTACAATGGCTGGGCAGAAGTAGAAAACCCTGTGCGCTCCATTAACAACGCTTTTGAGCCTAAAGTGAATCTGATCGTCAATACCGGGAAAGTCAAGCAAACCTTTATCATGGGCTTGCGTTTCATGACCACCACTTTTTTACAACGCCAATACTTAAACACCAATGAATGCGCCACTAAAACGAGCGGTGAGGGGGCAGGCTTCTTGTGTGAGGGCGCTAACGTGATGAGCGGTTGGAAACCCCACATCAAGCATGGCGTTTATAGAAACTGGAATAACTGGCGCAACAATTACACAGCGGTCTATTTGAGCGATCGCATTGAAGCTTGGGACGGGCGCTTTTTCATCGTGCCTGGTTTGCGCTACGCTTTTGTGCAATACAACAACGAAAATGCGACTAATTGGGCGCAAATCCCTGAGAAGGATTTAAGAAAAATCAAGCACATGAACAATTGGATGCCCTCAACCAACATTGGCTTTATCCCTGTGCAAGGCGATCACAATGTGCTTACCTACTTTAACTACCAACGCTCTTTCGTCCCGCCTCAATTAGACGTTTTGAGCTATGGAGGAGCGGAGTATTTCACCCAGCACTTTGACACGGTGGAAGCAGGAGCGCGCTACACCTATAAAGATAAATTCAGCTTCAATGCGGACTACTTCAGGATTTGGGCGCGCGATTTTGCCACCGGGCAGTATTCAGTCTATACAAGCGGCCCTATGAAAGGTAATGTGCGCCCCATTAATGGCTATTCTCAAGGCGTGGAGCTGGAATTGTATTACAGGCCTATTAGAGGGTTGCAATTCCATGCCGCTTTCAACTACATTGACACTCGTGTAACTAGCCATGGCCCTTTAACAGACTTGAACGGGGATGTGCTAAAAGGGACTAGCTATAACAAGCATTTCCCATTTGTAAGCCCTTTCCAATTCATTCTTGACGCTCGTTACAATTGGCGTAAAACCACCATTGGTATTTCTAGCTATTTTTACAGCCGCGCTTATAGCGGGATTAGCAACAGCGCAGCAGGAGGCTATTACGGGATGCAATACTATAGTGGGGGGAACAACTATGAAAGCGTTCTTAATAGCGGTTATCAATGCGAAGCTTGGTGTATGACCCAACATGAAGGGCTATTGCCTTGGTATTGGGTGTGGAATATCCAAGTGAGCCAAATTTTCTGGGAAAACGGACGACACAGAGTTACAGGAAGCTTGCAAATCAATAACATCTTCAACATGAAGTATTATTTTACAGGGATTGGCTCTAGCCCTGCAGGCTTGCAACCCGCACCTGGAAGATCAGTTACAGCGTATTTGAACTACACTTTCTAGAGGCTTTAAAAAGGAGGGGGGTTATTGCGCTATGATGAGCCGCTAAAATCAGCCGCTTAGCGATTTCATTGAAATGATGAAATCTTCATTTAAGAGCGCTCCAAATAAGTTTCTTTGAGGCTGGCCTTAGCCCTTTGCCAATTAGGCAAATACAAACTCAGCAAATCCCTAAAATATTCGTTATGGTGGCGTGCTTTTAAATGCAATAATTCATGCACAACCACATATTCAATGCCCTTTCTAGGCACTTTAGCCAATTCCAAATTGAAAAGTAGGGTGCGTTTAGCAATATTACAACTCCCCCATATCCGTTTCATTTTTTGGATTTTAAAGCCTTGTATGCTCTCGTTTAAAATCTTTTCGTATTGGTTGATGTAGGTTTGTATTTTTTCTCTTAAGACTTGTCTGTAATAGTTTTCTAACACTTTTAAGCGCTTTTTTAAACTTGTTTTTTGATGGACATGCAAGATTAAATATTTAGGGCTTTGGAGGACGAAGTGTTTTTTTATAGTGTGTTCAATCTTTAATAAATAGCGTTTCCCAAAAAGATAATGGCTTTCTCTCTCTAGTATTTCCCTTTGGCTCTGTCTGTTTTGGTTTAAAAAATTTTGTTGCTGTTCTTTTATCCAAGGGAGTCTTTTAATCAAAGAAAGCCTAAGGCTCTCATCGTTTAAAGCTAGGGGGCAAGACACATGCACAGAGCCATCAGGCGGGCAAACGCTAATGTGTAAATGCTTAATATCCTTTTTTTCTATGGCGATGTTGGTATTATTTAAAGTCAAACAATAAGCGTTCATCAATGATACTCCTTTATGTGTTTGGCTAAATTAAAGACATTTTCTAACAAAACCTCATCGTTTATGATTTTTCTTAAAGCGATTTTAAGGTTTTTTTCTTTTTGATTATGCCCCACCCAACCATCTTTTTTATTATCCCTTATGCATGCGTCTATATCTAGGGCTAAGGCTTCATTTTGATCTAAATTATCGTAGAGGGTTTTTAAAGCGTTAGTGTTGATCTTTTTAGGGTAATTTTTATTTTCTTTATGGATAACTTTTTTGGCTAAATGTTGGATTTGTTGCAAGTATTCTAAATAGGTTAATTTCTTTTCTCTAAATTGGAGAATCAAATCGTTTAAAAGCGAAGATAATTCTCCGTAATACTTAGGGTCGCTCGCTTCTTTTTCTATAATGCGTTTTCTGGTATTTTTAGCGATGCTTTCTGCCATAGAGCTTTCATTTTTAAACGCTTGAGACAGCGCCTTATTAAAATCATTAACATTCATTTGGGCTAAAACTTCGCACAGCCCTTGATCTTCTATTTGGAATAACACCTCGCTATCTGTGGTTTTAATGTAAGCGTCTAAGATCCTACGCATGTCTTCGCTATAGCTTTTTAAATCCACGCTATCCCCACTGCTTAAACTAACCGCTTTTTGTAAATGCCTATAAAATTCCGCTTCTTGTTTGATTTGTCGCATTTCTTCTTTAGAATAAATGGGCTTTTCTAAATGGTTCAATTCCACAAACATTCTTAAAAACGCGCCAACAAGCTGGTAAAACAACCGCCTTTTTTGAGCGTTTTTTTCTAAATCGTTCCCACAAAAATAAGCGATATAATCCTCTTCATCTTTTGGCTCTTTCACGCTTTCACAAAGCGATTCCAACTGATCTCTAGTTTCTTCTAATTTTTTCTTAATCTTTTGAGATTTGTCAGAGATAAACCCTTGAATGTCTTCTCTCTCATAGTTTTCAAACGCTTTATTCGTGTAATCGCTGTGCGCTTCTTGCAGGCTATCAAACAAATCCCTATAGTCTATGATACAGCCAAAATCCTTATCTTCGCTATCTAATCTATTCACCCTGCACACCGCTTGAAAAAGCCCATGATCTTGCATTTTCTTATCCATGTATAAATAAGTGAGACTTGGCGCATCAAAACCGGTCAATAGCTTATCCACCACGATCAATAGCTTCATTCTATTAGGCTCATTAATAAAACGCTCTTTAACTTTTTCTTCAAACTCTTTAATTTTATTAAGGGCTTTTTTCTCATCTTTTTCATTAAAAAAGTTTTGCAGCATTTTGCAATAAGTGCGGTATTTATAACTCTCTTTTAGCATCATCATAATAGTTACGCAAAAATGTAAACTTCTTATCCTTATCTCCATCTTTTTCTTTGCCAAATACACGACTCATAGTGCGATAATTAATAACTTAAGATATGCTTGATACTTTAAATTATGGTAGCTTTTCTCTGTGTTTCTCACCCTTTTTAATATCTCAAAAGCATATCCTGTGATTTCATCATATGAGAACATGTGGTGCAAAATAAATAAAGCTAGAATACTGGAACCAGAATCGTCGTCAATCCATAGGTTTAAAGCTCTGAGCTATTTGATATGTTGCGATTTAAGATTCCCTAATCCATCATCTCCTAATAAATATGAAAAAAGTGCAATGTCTTTGCTAGTGATATTCGCTACATGCAAAAAACAAATAACAAATAATATCTTTTTTATTTTTTTGTCGTTTAAAACATTATTTAAGCTCTTAACTAGCTTGTTATAAATATGTTCAGAATTAAATATATCTAGCAAAATAAGCAACATTTGAGCGTTGCATTTTCTTTGAAGATACCCTTTTTGTCTTCTAAAAGATTCTCCACTCAAATCTCTCGACCACAAACCAAGATAACTAATAATCTGTACAAAAATGTCTAAATCTAAATCGCTTAACTGCCCTATCTCTACTGATGAGTCTTCTGAAATAGACTTACAATTCTCATCGCCATGTCCATCAACAGCTCTTGTTGCCAATATCAGTTTGACACAACGCACTTCTTTAACTTTCTTAGCAATGTATTGAGAAATTTTTAATTGATTCAAATAAGAATCTATAAAGATTATAGCTTTCTCATTTCCATCTTTAAGTTGTTTTAGTAGGGTATCTATTTCTTCTTTTTGAGAAATAAAATCCCCATACCTAACAAAATATACTAAGTTACCACTTTCAACAAGTGCTATTGCTAATTGTCTTAAAAATATCGTTTTCCCACTCCCTAATTCGCCAAACACCCCTAAAATCCCTACGCTATCTCGTGCTAATTCGCATTGAGCTTCATCAATTTCTTCTTTTCTAGGAATTAGTTTAGGAACATAATCTGACTGAATAGGACTTTTCAAGCTATATTTATCCTTTATCCCTTCTGTTATCTTATCTCCCAGAGTGAATCCCTTACCTGAAAAACTTTTTCTAATCTGATGCCCATTTTTTAAATACTGCAAAACCTCATTCCGTAACCATCCATCTTTAAACTTACCTTGCTCAAAAAATAATTTTAAGTCATTGTCTCTAATATTGACATCCAATGAATTAGAAATGATTATTTGTTCTAAATAGTTAAAACCTAAATTAGTATCCTGTGGCCAACATTCTTGTATCTTGTTTACAAAAGACTCCATACCAATTTTAAGCAATTTCCCATACCCTTCAAATTTGTTATCGCCAATAGGATCATCATCGGAATTTTTAGGATCTGCAACCACAAAGATAGTTTTCTTCCGCATACTTTCAGTTTTTGCAAGTAAGATTCTCTCAATAGGCATATCCGCTAAAGAATATCCCATAAACACCACCAATGCAGAGTATTGCAAATCATGCATAAATTTATCTTTCCACTCTGAAGAGTTTGCAAAAACATCACTATTAACATAAGAAGAACGACTCAATTTGAAAGAGTTATCTAAATGTTCTGGTTCTAATCTATCCACACAGCCATTAATATGCAAACAAAAATTTCTAGATTTACTTGGCAACATGCTTTCAAGCGTTAAAATATCAATATTTTTATTAACCTGCTTGCCAGCATAACAAACCAAGTCATCGTAATTTGTCGTGTAAATGCTCTTCCATGGCCATCCTACAACAACTTTTTGTTCATCCTTTGATTGTTTGACCCTAAAAATATCTTTTAATTTTTCTACAATTTTTTGATGATCTTGTTTTTTTAAGCAATATTCAGCCACATCTTTCAGATCTTTTGTCTCATAATACTTCCTTTCAAATCCACAAAATTCACCTAATTTATCTCTTAGCTGATTGCCCAAGGGCAATTCGCCATCAAACCCTGTAGCGCCAGCTGAAAAGCCAGCCCCAAAAAACACTACAGCACTCCCTCTCGCAATTTCTCTTGCCCACATTTCATAATCTTGATCCTTGATCTTAGTCATGTTTCAAGCCTTAGGCCCAATCATCTTTTCAGGCACCACGAATTGGTCAAAATCTTCAGCGCTCAAGAGTTTCAATTCCACCGCGCTTTCTTTTAAAGAAATGCCTTTTTTGTGGGCGTTTTTAGCGATTTTAGCGGCGTTTTCATAGCCTACATGCGGGTTAAGGGCGGTTACTAGCATTAAAGAATGGTGCAAGTAATAATCAATTTTTTCTTTGTTAGGCTCAATACCGATCGCGCAATGGGTGTTAAAACTTTCCATGCTATCGCTTAAGAGCCTCAAACTCTGCAAGAAATTATAAATGATCACCGGCTTGAACACATTCAATTCAAAATTACCCTGACTGGCCGCAATGCCAATAGCGGTATCATTCCCCATCACTTGCACGGCCACCATGGTCATCGCTTCGCATTGCGTGGGATTGACTTTACCGGGCATAATAGAACTGCCCGGCTCGTTTTCAGGGATATTAAGCTCGCCCAGACCACAGCGCGGCCCGCTCGCAAGCCATCTAATATCGTTAGCGATTTTCATTAAATTCGCCGCTAAAGCCTTAAAAGCCCCATGCGCATAAGCGATAGCGTCATGGCTAGTGAGCGCGTGGAATTTATTGGGCGCAGAAATGAATTTCACGCCGCTAAACTGGCTCAATTCTTCAGCCACTTTTTCGCTCAATTCCTTATGAGCGTTTAGTCCTGTGCCTACGGCCGTCCCGCCTATGGCTAATTCCCTTAAATGCTCCAAACTCTCTAAAATTTGTTGTTTAGAATGCTCTAGCATGCTCGCATACCCGCTAAATTCTTGCCCCAAAGTTAAAGGCGTAGCGTCTTGTAAATGCGTGCGCCCGATTTTGACAATCTCTTTAAATTGTTGGCTTTTGTCTTTAAAGGTTTTTAACAGATTCTCTAAACTGGGCAGTAGTTTGTGCGTGATTTCTAGCACGCTCACAATGTGCATAGCGGTAGGGAAAGTGTCGTTGGAGCTTTGAGACATGTTCACATCATCGTTAGGGTGGATGAGTTTTTTCTCCCTAAAATTACCCCCTAAAATTTCGGTAGCCTTATTGGCAATGACTTCATTGAGGTTCATGTTCGTTTGAGTCCCGCTCCCTGTTTGCCATATCGCCAACGGAAATTCGCCGCACAATTCGCCTTTTAAAATACAATCGCATGCCTTGATAATGGCTTGCGATTTTTCCAGACTCAATTTCCCTAACTTGTGGTTGACTACCGCCAGACTCCTTTTGAGTTTGGCAAACGCGCCAATGAGTTCTTTAGGCATTTTTTCAGTGCCGATTCTAAAGTTTTCAAGACTGCGTTGCGTTTGAGCCCCCCAGTATTGGCTATCATTTACTTTGATTTCGCCCATCGTGTCATGTTCAATTCTAAATTGCATGCTAATCCTTTGAAATTTGATTTTAAAACCTTAAAAAAATAGCATAAACTTTTATACCTTCTACTTAAAAACCCTAATTTTTTAAACACCATTTCCACAATTTTTACACAAAAGAGGGTTATCATTCATCCGCAACAAGAATTTCCTTGTTATCTTAATTTAAAGGTCAAAACGATGAAAAAGTTAGCCGCTTTATTTTTAGTAAGCGTGTTGGGGGTTATGAGCTTAAACGCATGGGAGCAAACCCTAAAAGCCAATGACTTGGAAGTGAAAATCAAATCCGTGGGTAACCCCATTAAAGGCGATAACACTTTTGTGCTTAGCCCCACTTTAAAAGGTAAGGCTTTAGAAAAAGCTATCGTTAGGGTGCAGTTTATGATGCCTGAAATGTCTGGCATGCCAGCGATGAAAGAAATGGCGCAAGTGAGTGAAAAAAACGGCCTTTATGAAGCTAAAACCAATCTTTCTATGAACGGGACATGGCAGGTTAGGGTGGATATTAAATCTAAAGAGGGCCAGGTTTATCGCGCTAAAACAAGTCTGGATTTATAAGCGCATGCTGTCTTTTATAAGCGCGTTTGATAAAAGGGGCGTTTCAATACGCCTTTTAACAGCCTTGTTACTGCTTTTTAGTTTGGGTTTGGCTAAAGATTTAGAGATCCAATCTTTTGTGGCTAAATACCTTTCTAAAAATCAAAAAATACAAGCCTTACAAGAGCAAATTGACGCTTTAAATTCTCAAGAAAAAGTCGTTAGCAAGTGGGATAACCCTATTTTGTATTTAGGCTATAACAACGCTAACGTGAGCGATTTTTTCAGACTGGATAGCACCTTAATGCAAAACATGAGCTTGGGTTTGTCTCAAAAAGTGGATTTAAATGGTAAAAAACTCACGCAATCTCAAATGATTAACTTAGAAAAACAAAAAAAGATATTAGAGCTTAAAAAAACCAAGCAGCAATTGGTGATTAATTTAATGATAAATGGCATTGAAAATTATAAAAACCAACAAGAAATAGAGCTTTTAAACACAGCGATTAAAAATTTAGAAAACACCCTTTATCAAGCCAACCATTCCAGTTCGCCCGATTTAATAGCGATCGCTAAATTAGAAATTTTAAAATCGCAATTAGAAATCAAAAAAAACAATTTAGAAGAAGCGCTCTCTAGCAGCCATTATTCCATGGGCGAATTGGCTTTTAAAGAAAACGAGATTTTAAGCATTGCCCCTAAAAATTTTGAATTTAATAAAGAGCAAGAGCTATATAACATTAGCGCCACTAATTACGATATTGCGATCGCCAGGCTTGATGAAGAAAAAGCGCAAAAAGACATCACTTTGGCTAAAAAAAGCTTTTTAGAAGACATAAATGTTACCGGGGTGTATTATTTCCGCTCCAAACAATACTACAACTACGACATGTTTAGCGTCGCTTTGTCTATCCCTTTGCCTCTTTATGGCAAGCAGGCTAAATTGGTGGAGCAAAAGAAAAAAGAAAGCTTGGTGTTTAAAAGCGAAGTGGAAAACACCAAAAACAAAACCCACCACCTGGCCCTAAAACTCCTTAAAAAATTAGAAACCTTGCAAAAAAACCTAGAATCGATCAATAAAATCATCAAACAGAATGAAAAAATCGCGCAAATTTATGCGCTTGATTTGAAATCTAATGGCGATTACAACGCTTATTACAACGCTTTTAACGACAAAATCACTATCCAAATCACCCAGCTTGAAACCTTAAGCGCTCTAAATAGCGCTTATTTGTCTTTACAAAACCTTAAAGGATTAGAATGAAACGGCTTTTATTGTTGGCCTTGATTTTATTTTTTAACCCCTTATTCGCTAACGCTCAAAAAACTCAAGAAATTAAAGAAACCAAAGAAGCTAAAAGCCAAACCCGTTTTAATATTTCCACCACTAAGGTCATAGAAAAAGAATTCGCCCAAAGCCGGCGCTATTATGCGATTTTAGAGCCTAATGAAGCGCTGATTTTTTCTCAAACCCTGCGTTTTGATGGCTATGTGGAAAAGCTTTATGCGAATAAAACCTATACCCCCATTAAAAAGGGCGATAGGTTATTGAGCGTGTATTCCCCTGAATTAGCGGGCGTTCAAAGCGAGTTGTTATCATCATTGAAATTCAACCAACAAGTGGGAGCGATTAAAGAAAAACTCAAACTATTAGGACTAGAAAACTCTAGCATTGAAAAAATCATCAGCAGCCACAAGGTTCAAAATGAAATGACTATTTACTCTCGTTTCAACGGCGTTATTTTTAAAAAAAGCCCGGATCTCAATGAGGGGAGTTTCATTAAAAAAGGGCAAGAGCTGTTTCAAATCATAGATTTAAGCCAATTGTGGGCGCTTGTTAAAGTCAATCAAGAGGATTTAGAGTTTTTAAAAAACACGCATCAAGCGATCTTGTTCGTAGAAGGGGTTAAAGGCGAGCAAGAAATCACGCTTGAAAACATCAATCCTATCATAAACCCCCAAGATAAAATGCTAGAAGCGCGCTTCAATGTGCCTAATCTTAAATTTCTTTATTACCCTAACATGTTCGCTCAAGTAGAAATCTTTCACAAACCACAAAAAATGAAGATTTTGCCTAAAGAAGCGGTTTTGATTAAAGGGGGAAAAGCTATCGTGTTTAAAAAAGACGATTTTGGCTTAAGCCCATTAGAAATTAAAGCCGTCCGCTTGAGCGATGGGAATTATGAAATTTTAGAGGGTTTAAAAGCGGGCGAAGAAGTCGCTAATAACGCTTTATTCGTGCTAGACGCTGACGCTCAAAACAATGGGGATTATTGAATGATAGAAAAGATCATTGATTTAAGCGTTAAAAACAAACTCCTTACCACTTTAGTCACTCTACTCATTTTTTTAGTCTCTTTGTGGGCGATAAAAAGCGTTCGTTTAGACGCTTTGCCAGATTTAAGCCCCGCTCAAGTGGTCGTGCAAATCACTTACCCCAATCAAAGCCCTAAAATCGTGCAAGAGCAGGTTACTTATCCGCTAGTCTCCACTTTCATGAGCATCGCTAACATTGACACGGTCAGGGGGATTTCTAGCTATGAAAGCGGCTTGATTTACATCATTTTTAAAGACGGCGTCAATCTGTATTGGGCTAGGGATAGGGTTTTAGAGCAACTAAACCGAGTGAATAATCTGCCTAAGGACGCTAAAGTGGAAATAGGGAGCGATTCCACTTCTATTGGCTGGGCGTATCAATACGCCCTATCTAGCGATAGCAAGAATTTAAGCGATTTGAAAGTCTTGCAAGATTTTTATTACCGCTACGCGCTTTTAGGGGTTGATGGGGTGAGCGAGGTCGCAAGCGTGGGGGGCTTTGTGAAGGATTATGAAGTAACGCTTCAAAACGATTCTCTGATCCGCTATAACTTGAGTTTGGAGCAAGTCGCTAACGCGATTAAAAATTCCAATAACGATACCGGTGGGGGGGTTATTTTAGAAAACGGGTTTGAAAAAATTATAAGATCGCATGGCTATATCCAATCTTTAAAAGATTTAGAAGAAATTGTGATTAAAAAAGAAAGGGCTATCCCTTTAAAGATTAAAGATATAGCCAGCGTGAGGCTAGTCCCAAAACCGCGCAGAGGGGCAGCTAATCTCAACGGCGATAAGGAAGTGGTAGGCGGGATTGTGATGGTGCGCTATCACGCTGACACTTACAAGGTGCTTAAAGCCATTAAAGAAAAAATCGCCACCCTACAAGCGAGTAACCCTGATGTGAAAATCACAAGCGTGTATGACAGGAGCGAATTGATTGAAAAAGGCATTGACAATTTGATCCACACGCTCATAGAAGAAAGCGCGATTGTGTTAGTCATTATTGCGATTTTCTTACTGCATTTCAGGAGCGCTTTAGTGGTGATCATCACTCTGCCTTTAAGCGTGTGCATCAGCTTCTTGCTCATGCGTTATTTCAACATTGAAGCGAGCATCATGAGCTTAGGGGGCATTGCGATCGCTATAGGGGCGATGGTGGATGCGGCTATTGTGATGGTAGAGAACGCTCACAAGCATTTGCAACGCATTGATACGAAAGACAACACTCAAAGGGTTAATGCCATCATGCAAGGGGTTAAGCATGTGGGGGGCGCGATATTTTTTGCTTTGATGATCATTGTGGTTTCTTTCTTGCCAATTTTTGCGCTCACCGGCCAAGAAGAAAAGCTTTTTGCCCCTTTAGCTTACACCAAAACCTTTGCCATGCTAGTGGGAGCAATGCTTTCTATTACGATAGTCCCTATTTTAATGGTATGGCTCATTAAAGGGCGGATTTTAGAAGAGTCCAAAAACCCCATTAACGCTTTTTTCATGAAAATTTATGGCACGAGTTTGGATTTTGTGCTTAAGTTCAGATACGCTTTTTTAATAGCGAGCGTTGTGGGTTTAGGGGGCTTGTATATATCATACAAAAAACTCAATTGGGAATTTATCCCCCAAATCAATGAAGGGGTAATCATGTATATGCCAGTAACGCTTAATGGCGTGGGCATTGATACCGCTTTAGAATACTTGAAAAAAAGTAATGCCACTATCAAGCAACTGGATTTTGTCAAACAGGTTTTTGGTAAAGTGGGGCGCGCTAACACTAGCACCGATGCCGCCGGTTTAGGAATGATAGAAACCTACATTGAATTAAAGCCGCAAAACGAATGGAAAGAAAAGCTCAGCTATAAAGAAGTTAGGGACAAATTGGAAAAAACCCTGCAATTAAAAGGCTTGACTAATTCATGGACTTACCCCATTCGTGGCAGAACGGACATGCTCTTAACCGGCATTAGAACGCCCCTAGGCATCAAGCTCTATGGTAATGACACGGATAAATTACAAGAATTAGCGATCCTTATGGAGCAACAGCTCAAAACCCTAAAAGAGAGTTTATCCGTCTTTGCCGAGCGATCGAATAACGGCTACTACATCACGCTGGATTTGAACGATGAAAATCTGGCTCGTTATGGCATCAACAAAAACGCCGTATTGGACACGATTAAATTCGCTCTGGGCGGAGCCACGCTCACGACCATGATTAAAGGCGTAGAAAGCTACCCTATTTCTTTACGCTTAGAAGACACCGATAGAGACACCATTGAAAAATTAAAAAACCTCTACATCAAAACCGCTTACAATTACATGCCCTTAAGGGAATTAGCCCATGTGTATTACGACAACTCGCCGGCGGTGTTAAAGAGCGAAAAGGGCTTGAACGTGAATTTTATTTATATTGTGCCGCAAAATGGTATCAGCTCTGACACTTACAGGCAACTAGCGATAAAAGCGCTAGAAAAAATCCAATTGCCTAACGGGTATTATTATGAATTTAGCGGCGAAAGCCAGTATTTAGAAGAAGCGTTTAAAACCTTGCAATACATCGTGCCGGTGAGCGTTTTTATCATTTTTATTTTAATTGTCTTTGCTTTAAAGAATTTCACTAATTCCTTGCTATGCTTTTTCACTCTGCCTTTTGCGTTTTTGGGGGGGTTAATTTTTATGAATCTCATGGGATTTAACATGAGCGTGGCAGCACTAGTGGGCTTTTTGGCCCTTTTAGGGGTAGCGAGCGAAACGGCTATTGTGATGATTATTTATTTAGAGGATGCGTTTCAAAAATTCATCAAAACCCCCTTAAAAGAGCAGACGACTGCCGCCTTAAAAGAAGCTATCATGCATGGGGCGGTGCTTAGGGTAAGGCCCAAGCTTATGACCTTTTTTAGCATTCTAGCTTCACTCATTCCGATCATGTATAGCCATGGCACAGGAAGTGAGATCATGAAATCCATCGCTGCGCCCATGCTAGGAGGCATGATAAGCAGCGTTGTTTTAACGCTTTTTATTATCCCTACGGCGTATTTTGTGATCAAAAACGCTAGGGTTAAAAGCAATCAAACATCATTTTAGGGATTAAAAAAAGCCTTTTCTAACGCATGGCTTTGGACTAAAACCATATAAAGAATGGTAGGGAGCGTGATGCTTAAAACAAACACCTTAAAAATGCGGTGCAAAAGGATAACGGATAAAAAAGCGGTGATTTCATTAATCCCATAAGGGGGTTTTAAAATTTGAATGTCTTTAAAACAATAAACCACGAGCATGCCTATCACTGAACATGATAAAGCC
The DNA here is from genome assembly GCF_001998165.1 of Helicobacter pylori. GTDB lineage: Bacteria > Campylobacterota > Campylobacteria > Campylobacterales > Helicobacteraceae > Helicobacter > Helicobacter pylori_DL. The sequence continues at coordinate 20,043 of NZ_MTWR01000042.1, forward strand.
CTACCCAAATAACGCACAAAGTCGTTGGGCGGGTTTTTAGCGTTAAACACCATAAAAGGCCAAATGCGCGTGAAATAAGTCGTTATTATGATGACTAAAAGAATGAGTATAGAATGCGTTAACATTCTAACTGCTTTCTAAACAAAATGAGGGCAAGCACCATTAAAACTAAAGCGATGAGCAAAAAGTATTCAGTCCCAAAGAGCGCTAAACAAACGACCGCAATAATAATCCCAAGCCATGCGTTTTTATGATTCGTGGTGCGTTTGTATTGCTCCATGAACAGCACGATAAAAATCGCTGTCATCACAAATTCCATGCCTTGAGTGTCAAAAGAAAAATGCGAACCCACCAACGAACCCACTAACGAGCCAAAAATCCAATAAGAGTGGTTGAGTAAGGAAATACTAAAAATGAAGTCTTTTTCACTCACCCCCTCTTTAGGAGCGTATAAATTTAATAGTGCAAAGGTTTCATCCGTGAGCGCATGCGCTAAATAGGGCAAACGCCATTGGGTGTTTTTAAATCGATCTAGCATGGAAAGCGCATAACAAGTCTGCCTCGCATTCACTAGCAAGCTCACAATAACGACATTCATCAAGCTCGCTTGCGCGCTTAAAAGCGTGATCGCTACAAACTGCACCGCCCCAGCGTAGATGAATAACGACATGAACAGGGCGACTTTATAATCATAGCCATGCTGGACTAAAAGCATTCCAAAAGTCATTCCCATAAGCAAATACCCTAAAAAGATAGAAATGGTATGAGGGAAAGCGTCTTTGAAGGCTTTTAGAAAATCATGCATCAACAACCCTCTATTTAAACCAGTCTTTAATTTTAGAAACGCAAGTTTCTAAAACGCCTTTATGCGGTTCGCCCTCATAGCCAAAACTCGCATGCAATTTTTCCAATAACCCTTGCTGCTCTTTATTCAAACTTTTTGGATAAATCACTTGCAACACCACGATCAAACTCCCCCTATAAGAGCTTTCGGGGTGCTTCACGCCCTCGTTTCTAAACGCAAAAGTCTGCCTGTCTTTGGCGTTTCTAGGGATTTTTAATTCCAGTTCATCCCCTTTTAAAGACGGCACTTTAATCGTATGCCCTAAAGCGATAGTGGTGAAAAATACCGGCGCTTCAATGAACAAATCACAGCCTTCGCGCTTGAAATGCTCATCTTCTTTGACTCGCGCTTCTAAATACAAATCCCCTCTTTTTCCCTTCTCGTATTCATTGCCTTTATTTTTAAGCACCATGCGGTTTTGATCATCAATGCCCTCAGGGATTGTCGCATCAATTTCTTCATCTTTAAGAATGTAGGTTTTACCCTTACACGCTTGGCATGGGGTTTTAATGGTTTTGCCCTTGCCTTTACACGCCCCGCAAGTTTGCGCAAAACTCATAAAACCTTGACGCATAAATACTTGCCCCTGCCCGTTGCATTGCTTGCAATTCTCTAAGGCTTTATCCTTAGCGCCTGTGCCATCGCAACTTTCACAAACGCTCTGGTATTGGACCTTAATGGTTTTTTTACAGCCAAAAACCGCTTCTTTAAAACTCAATTCAATGGTTTGCAAATAATCCGGCGCGATAGAGCTTTTTTGCCTTTTGCTCCCCCTAGCGCTAAACCCAAAAGCGTCTTCAAAAAACGAACCTAAATCTTCAAAAAAATCAGAAAAATCGCTCTGGCTCGCACCGGCTTGGTTTAAGCCTTTTTTACCATACCTGTCGTATAAGGCCCGCTTCTTTTCATCGCTTAACACCCCATAGGCTTCATTGATAAGCTTGAATTTTTCTTCGGCTTCTTTATCGCCGGCGTTTCGGTCCGGGTGGTATTTTAAAGCCAGCTTTCTGTAAGACTTTTTAATGGTCTCTTGGTTGCTGTGTTTTTCCACTTCTAAAATTTCATAATAACTCAATTCCACGATCGCTCCAAAAATGGCATCAAAACGCTTATTTTATCTTAAAAGCGATAATTTTGCGTGTTTTAGCGCATGCCAAAACTTAGATAAAATAACACGATGAAACTATAGTAATAAAGATAACCCCATGAGATTTTTTTGCTTTTTCTTATTTTTTCTAACCTTTTCAAACGCACAGATAATGATGACTTTTGATTCTCAAACTAACGCCAAGCTCTCGCGCTCTAACGAACAGCTTTCTGACATGCTCTATAAACTCAATGAAAGTTTAAGAATCTATCAAAATGTGCTTTCCAATAACCAGGATCAGCTTAAAGAAATCAAAAAGGCTAACAGCACCCTAAATAGCCAGAGGCGTTTTTTTAACGCCAGCCAGATCCGCCTTATGGACACTGATGCGCTATTGAAACAAAGCGCTTTGGAATTAGAAAAATTACAAGCTTTAGAAAAACGCTTAAAAGAGAGCATGGAACAAGAACGCTTAATCAAAGAATCCCAAACGCTTTTCTTGCAAGAGCATTGCCCTTATTTGAGCGGCGTTAAGAATTTAGAAGAGGCTTCAAACGCTTTAGAAGTCCAAGAGCAAAACAACGCCCTTTTCTTACTCAAAGAGCCTAAACTCGCCTATTTGCTCTCGCAATTGGATTTGATGAGCGCTTTAAACGCCTTGTGCGATCAGGTTTTAGAAAACCAAGCCCATAACCAACAATCCCATAACAAAACCCTAGAATACAACGCTCTTAAAAACCATAATTTTCAAGCCTATAAAGCCATGCGTTTGAAAAAATTTAAAAACAAGCTTCAAAGCCAAATTCAAGCCAAAGAAGACGCCCTAAAAACCTTTTTACCCTTAGAAAAACGCCTAGAAACTTTAAAAACGCATTTTTTATGCGATAAAGAAAACCTCAAATCATGCGCTAAAGAATTGCACCAACGCTACCAAAACGCCCTTATAGAGCGAGACAAAGAATTAAAAGACGCTAAAAACAATAAAGAAAAGCATGCGCTAATCTTAGCCAATTACGAGCATACTTTAAAAACCTTGAATATAGAATTTTTAAGCGAATTAAATAAGCAAATGGCGTTTTTGAATGAAACCATGGCGTTAAACGCCCGAGTTTTAGCCCTTTTAGCCAAACAACAGACTAAAAAGCCCTCCAATTTGAGCGGTGATTTGAGCAATGGAAAAACTCTTATTAAAAATATCCACTTGGATCCGCATGGATTCCCTAGCTTTGAAAATTTTAAGCGAGAGTGAGTTTAAAAAAGCAATTGATAAGGCTATAAACGCAAAAAGCCTTAAACAATCACGCCCCCGCCAAGCAAGATGTCATCTTTATAAACGACTAATGCTTGCCCTTTAGCCACGCCATAAAAAGGCTCTTTAAACTCCACTTCAATCACCTCGTCTCTCAAGCTCACAAACGCTTTAGCAGGCACGCTCCTGTAACGAGCCTTGATAGAATATTCGCCCTTTTTAAAATCTTTCATCAAAGATTTGTTTTTAGCCTTAAGAAAATGCGTGGCTAAATCTTCTTTTTTGCCCACGACTAGCTCGTTCTTTTTGGCGTCAATCCCCACCACAAAATGCGGTTCTAACGCGCCTTTAATGTTAAAGCCTTTGCGTTTGCCAATCGTGTATTGCATATAGCCCTTATGCGTGCCAATGACTTCGCCCTTTAAATTCTTCACCACGCCCTCTTTTTCCACTTCAACATGCTTTTTTAAAGTGTCAATGTAGCTTTTTTCCACAAAGCAGATTTCTTGAGATTCCTTATAAGTCTCTAAAGTGCCTAAAAAAGGCATCGCACTCAAGGCTAAAGGCTTAATATCTTTTTTTAACAAACCCCCTAAAGGGAACACCAATTTAGCGATCACTTCATGCTCTAAAGCGTATAAAAAATAGCTCTGATCTTTAGTTTTATCCAAAGCCTCTTGAATATAACTTATTTTGTCAATTTCTTTGACCCTCGCATAATGCCCGGTAGCGATCTTTTCACACCCTAATTTTAAAGCGTGATCCAAAGCTAGCCCAAATTTCATTAAAGGGTTGCACAACGCGCATGGGTTAGGGGTTTGCCCTTCTTCATAGGCGTTGATAAATTCATCATAAACCGCGCTTTTAAAATCCTTTTGAAAATCCAACACCTCTAAAGGAATGCCTAAAAACTCGCACGCTTTTTGAGCGTTTTTAATGTATAAATCATGCTTTTTTTCACTCGCATGGAGTTTTAAATAAATCCCCACTAATTCATGCCCTTGCTCTTTTAAGCTATAAGCGCTATAAGAGCTATCCACCCCCCCACTGAGTAATACCGCTATTTTCATTTTTGTATCTTTCATCATTAGTATGTGGCTTGTAGTCTAGCGCAAAAACCATTCATAACCACCTTTTTTAACCATTGGCATGCTAAAATACCTAAAGATTTTTTAAAATCGCATCAAAACGCATGGAGAAATAAGGGTAATGGCCAAAATTGAATTGTTAGCCAGATTCACGCAAATCGCGCTCCCTAACAGCCACCCTTTATTGAAAAAAGTTTTACACTACGCCAAAAAGCATTTCAGCCAGTGCCACATGCTCTCTTCATCGTTACTCATCTTAAACGACACGGAATGCTTTAAAAAAAACTACTTGCTTAATTGGGTCTATCATGCCCTTGAATGCGCGCATGAGAAAGATATTAGCGCGCATTCTTTAGAAGAGGTTTTACAAAAAAGCCACTTGCCCATACGCATCAAAATCATAGCTCAAAACACGCTTTTAGAAAAGATAGAAGTGAAAGTTTTAACCTTTGGAGCAGAATACGCACTCTTTATCACCAAGCACCCTATCGCTAAGCGCTTTTTACGCCAAAAATTTAGCGGCTGTGTGTTTTTAGAAACCCAAGATGAATTGCATATAAGAGGCGATTCAGAGCGTTTTTGGGAACTCATTATAACGCTCAATGAAAATAGAATCGTCCATAACGCATGCTTAGATTTCATCTACCCTAATGGCTTTGGCAAGGACAGCTACACCACTATGGCTGAACGCAAATTAAAAGAATGCTATAAAACGCTAGGGTTTATCAAGCATGAAAATTTCAGCGAAGTCAAAAAGCGCTATTTAGAATTGGCTAAAACCTACCACCCTGATTTATGCGATCTGAAAGAAAAAAAGGCTCTTTATGCCAAACGCTTCGCTATCATTCAAGAAGCCTATCGCCACATTAAAAAACACGCTTAAACCCCCAAACTAGCCCTAATCGCGCTAGAAGAAATCGGTGCGTCAATACCCTTTAAGGGGAAATAACGCCCCTTAAACTGGATCTCTTCATAGCCAATCCTTTCAAAAACCACTAATTCCACCCTTTTTAAAAGCTCTGTAGCGTTAGTCCAAGAAGAAAGGTGCCTTAAGCAATCCGCTCCTATGACTAAATAAAGCGTTTTAGGGCGGTAGAGTTTTTGGAAATGAAGCGCGCTTTCTATCGTAGGCACGGCCCTTTCTTGCTTGATTTCAAAATCGCTCAATAGCACCCTAGGCATTCCCTTTAAAGCTAATTCTAATTCTTTAAAACGGGTTTTTGCGTCCAAAAAACATGGCTTTTTGAAAGGGTTTTGATAGGCGGGTAAGACAATGAGCTGAGCAAATGGCAATAATTCTAAAGTTTGATCAATAATGGCTAAATGAGCCTTGTGCAAGGGATCAAAACTCCCTCCATAGAGCGCTAATTCTTTGTATTGTAAGACGCTATTCATTGTATTCAAAGCTAGACGCCTTAGTCAATTTAGCGAATTTAACCCCCCTAAGCCCCCCAATTTCTAATTGCAAGCGTTGGATCTCAAACGAATTGCCTTGTAAAATAATCGTCTCCAAGCAATTGTGTGCATCCATGTGAATGTGCGTGGTGCATAAAACATGCGTCCCGCTGGCATGCTGAATGTCTATCATGCGCTGGTTCAATTCCCTTTGATGGTGATCATAAATCACCACAAGCACGGCGATCTTGCTCTCATCATTAGGGTTGTCTTCTGCCCAATTGTCTTCTACTAATTTTTCTCTGATCATGTCGCGCACCAATTCTGAGCGAGAAGAATAGCCGTTTTTAATGATGCGGTTGTCCAATTCGTCTAATAAATTTTGTTGTAAAGAAACCGAAAAGCGGATGATTGAATCGTCTTTATTGTGTGTATCCATTGAAAAAAATCCTTTTTTGGCATGAGTTCGTTAAAAGCCGCTCATGCTAGTATGATTGAATTAATTTAAAATAAACAATTATAATACAGATTGGATTTAAATGGTTGGTCATAAGAGCGTTTGAATTTGATTGTAATTATTAGCTTAATCATTATTGACTTGTTATTATTAAAACAATATAATCAACAAACCAACATTCCTTTATCATTTTGGAGCATTTATGCGAACGGATGTTTCTTAAAGAGCGCATGCTCTTTGGAGTGTGGCTGTATCGCAGTGGCTTTAATCTTAAGGGAATTGTTTTATCATAGACAAGGAGTTTTTATGGGCGGTTTTTCAGTGGGAATGTTGAAAGATTATGTGGACATATTTGTTTTTGCGGTGCTTGGCGTGGCCAGTTTTTTAGCTTTGTGGTTTGTGATTGAAAGGGTTATTTTTTATTCTAAAGTCGATTTGAAAGCTTATGATGATATAGATGCCCTGAATTTGGATTTAACCAAGAACTTGACCATTCTCTATGTGATTTTTTCTAACGCGCCTTACGTGGGCTTATTAGGGACGGTTTTAGGAATCATGGTGATTTTCTATGACATGGGCGTGAGCGGCGGGATGGACGCTAAAACGATCATGGTAGGTTTGTCTTTGGCTTTAAAAGCGACCGCTTTAGGGCTTGCTGTGGCGATCCCCACTTTGATCGCTTATAATAGCTTGTTGAGAAAATCCGATGTTTTGAGCGAAAAATTCAGGATCATGAAAAAATGAAAAGCATCAGAAGAGGCGATGGGCTGAATGTTGTCCCTTTCATTGATATTATGCTCGTCTTACTAGCGATTGTGTTGAGTGTTTCTACTTTTATCGCGCAAGGTAAGATTAAGGTCAGTCTCCCTAACGCTAAAAATGCGGAAAAATCCCAGCCAAACGATCAAAAAGTGGTGGTCATCTCTGTGGATGAGCATGACAATATTTTTGTAGATGACAAACCGACGAATTTGGAAGCTTTGAGCGCTGTAGTCAAGCAAACAGACCCTAAAACCCTTATAGACTTAAAAAGCGACAAAAGCTCTCGTTTTGAAACTTTTATCAGCATTATGGATATTTTAAAAGAGCATAATCATGAAAATTTCTCCATCTCCACGCAAGCTCAGTAAAGTTTCAACGAGTGTTAGCTTTTTAATCTCTTTTGCCCTATACGCTATAGGGTTTGGCTATTTTTTACTGCGCGAAGACGCCCCGGAGCCTTTAGCGCAAGCGGGGACCACTAAGGTTACCATGAGTTTAGCCAGCATTAACACTAATTCCAATATAAAGACTAATGCTGAGTCGGCTAAACCCAAAGAAGAGTCTAAAGAAAAACCCAAGAAAGAAGAGCCAAAAAAAGAAGTAACAAAGCCTAAGCCAAAACCCAAACCCAAGCCTAAGCCAAAACCCAAGCCTAAGCCAAAACCCAAACCTGAACCAAAACCTAAGCCTGAGCCTAAACCTGAGCCAAAGCCTGAACCTAAAGTTGAAGAACCTAAGAAAGAAGAGCCTAAAGAAGAACCCAAAAAAGAAGAAGCTAAAGAGGAAGCTAAAGAAAAAAGCGCTCCTAAACAAGTAACGACTAAAGATGTAGTCAAAGAAAAAGACAAGCAAGAAGAGTCTAATAAGACTTCTGAGGGTGCAACTTCTGAAGCTCAAGCTTATAACCCAGGGGTGAGTAACGAATTTTTAATGAAGATCCAAACCGCTATTTCTTCTAAAAACCGCTACCCTAAAATGGCGCAGATTAGGGGCATTGAGGGCGAAGTGTTAGTGAGCTTTACGATCAATGCTGATGGGAGCACTACAGACATTAAAGTGGTCAAAAGCAACACGACTGATATTTTAAACCATGCGGCTTTAGAAGCCATTAAGAGCGCGGCGCATTTGTTCCCTAAACCAGACGAAACCGTGCATCTAAAAATCCCTATCGCTTATAGCTTGAAAGAAGACTGATTAGTCTTTCTTTTAAAGGCGATTCAAGCCTTAAAAGTTAGGTCAAAACCCCTATTTTTCGCAATTTACAAAAAAAAAAAAAAAAAACAAAACCTCTGAAATTTAAAGCTAAAATTAGCCATAAAATTCCATTTATTGCTTATAATACGAAGTTTCTTTGTATCAAAGAAAAATCTATTAAAAGGAGAAAACATGAAAAAGAAAATGAAAAAATCTCTCTTACTCTCCCTTTCTCTCATGGCTTCATTATCAAGGGCTGAAGACGATGGATTTTACATGAGCGTGGGCTATCAGATCGGTGAAGCGGTTCAAAAAGTGAAAAACACAGGAGCATTGCAAAATCTTGCCGACAGATACGATAACTTGAGCAACCTTTTAAACCAATACAACTACCTTAACTCTTTAGTCAATCTAGCCAGCACGCCTAGCGCGATCACCGGTGCGATTGATAATTTAAGCTCAAGCGCGATCAACCTCACTAGCGCTACCACCACTTCCCCCGCCTATCAAGCTGTGGCTTTAGCGCTCAATGCCGCTGTGGGCATGTGGCAAGTCATAGCCTTTGGTATCAGCTGTGGTCCTGGCCCCAATCTTGGCACAGACCATTTAGAAAATGGGGGCGTTCGATCGTTTAGTAACACGCCAAACTACAGCTACAACACTGGTAGCGGAACGACCACCACCACTTGCAATGGAGCTAGCAATGTAGGGCCAAATGGTATCCTATCTAGCAGTGAATACCAGACTCTCAATACCGCTTATCAAACTATCCAAACCGCTTTAAAC
>NZ_MTWR01000043.1:0-24947 GCF_001998165.1 Helicobacter pylori
CTTTTGATTTTTTCATATATAACCATGGGATTTCTTTCTTTTTTAAAATACCATTAGACCTAACTTCTGTATTGTAAAATAAGAATGCTTTCATTCAATACGCTGAGCATGATGATTGTCTTTTTATACTCAAACAAAAGGAGAGAATAGCAGATTAGTAACACAATGATATTTTTTATATTATTATACAAACTATTTAAAATATTCGCTTTTTTCTAAAATGATGGCAAGTAGTGAAAAATTTGGCTTTGTTTTTATTGAGCGTTGGTTATAAAAAAATATTGCATTTTTTAAGATTGGATAATAGAGAGCTTGATTTTATCAAGCGGTATTTTTAAAAGCGGTCTTATGGATTTAGGGGGGATTTTAGTTATAGGGGAGAATTATTTCAAAATACCCCTTATTTCCTTAAGAAAATGGGTTTAAAATAAAGTTTAAAAACACAATTTTAAAAGTTAAAGAACCAGTTATTAATATTTCATTAAGGCAAAGTTTTTTATAGATCTAATTCATGCCCTCCACAAACGAGCCAAGCGACATCAATTTTTGATAGCGGTTGTCAAGGAAATGAGGGTCTTGTTGGATAGTCCTTAGAGCGTCTAAAAAATACTCTTTGATCGTGTTAGCGGCTGAAAATTTGTCTCTATGAGCCCCTTTGCTAGGCTCTAAAATAATATCATCAATAAGCCCCGCCTCCTTTAAGTCTCTAGGCGTGATTTTCATCGCTTTAATAGCCACTTCAGTCTTACTAGGGTCATCCCAAAGAATCGCCGCACAACCTTCTGGGGATATAACGCTAAAAATGGAATATTCCATCATAGCCAATTTGTCAGCCACCGCAATCGCTAACGCACCACCACTGCCCCCTTCACCGATAATTACAGAAATAGTAGGGACTTTTAAAGAAGCGAACTCTTGGAGGTTTTTAGCGATCGCTTCACTCTGGCCTCTTTCCTCTGCACCAATCCCCGGATACGCCCCGGCTGTATCCACAAGCATTAAAATAGGCAAATTAAACTTTTCAGCAAACTTTGCCATTTTCAAAGCTTTACGATAGCCACAAGGGTTAGGCATGCCAAAATTTCTTAAGAGCTTGTTTTTAGTCCCTCTGCCTTTTTCTTCTCCGATCACCACAACCGGAACATTATCAATTTTCCCTATAAAACACACGATCGCTTTATCATCGTTATAGTGCCTATCCCCAAAGACTTCATACTTATCCTTTAAGATGAGATCAATGTAATCCATAGCGTAGGGTCTGTCAGGGTGTCTTGCTAATTGGAGTTTTTGAAAATCGGTGAGATTGGAATAAATGCTTTTAACTTCCTTATCCAATCTTTTTTCTAAGATTTCTTTAGCGTCCTCATCGCCTCTAATAAGGGCTAATTCAATTTCATTTTGAATCTCTTTAATATGATTTTCAAAATCTAAATAAACGGCCATTCAAAATCCTAACTTCGTAAAACTAGGCTTTTTTGAAAATCACAACACCATTAGTGCCACCAAAACCAAATGAGTTACTCATCACCGCACCCACTTGCTTTTCTCTGGCCACATTGGGGATATAATCCAGATCGCATTCTGGGTCAGGCGTTTCTTGATTGATAGTAGGAGGTAAGATCCCTTGATTCATGGCCATGATAGAAATAACGGCCTCTAACGCGCCCGCAGCACCCAAACAATGCCCAATCTGCCCTTTAGTGGAGCTAACAGGAGGGACTTTTTCTTTAGAGCCAAACACATTTTTTAGAGCGATGCTTTCATACCAATCGTTATAATTCGTGCTAGTCCCATGAGCGTTCACATAGCCTATTTCCACTTTCGCCATTTCTAAAGCCATTTTCATGGCTCTAAAAGCCCCTTCACCCTCAGGAGCCGGGGCTGTGATATGGTTAGCATCGCCGCTCTCGCCATACCCGGCAAATTCTGCATAAATTTTTGCCCCTCTTTTTTTCGCGCTCTCGTATTCTTCAAGCACCAAAGCCCCAGCGCCTTCGCCCATCACAAAACCATTGCGATCCTTATCAAAAGGTCTTGAAGCTTTTTTGGGATCATCATTCCTTGTAGAAAGGGCTTTAATGCTCGCAAACCCCCCAATCCCTACGGGACAAATGGTGGATTCCGCTCCCACGACTAGCATTTTATCAGCCCCATTAAGCAAAATGGTTTTAACGGCTTCAATAATGGCATGAGTGCCTGCTGCACAAGCCGTTACGCTAGAGAGGTTGGGCCCTTTAATGCCAAACTCAATGGAAGTGAAACCACCAATCATATTCACTAACGCAGAAGTGATAAAAAAGGGATTGACTTTTCTAGGGCCTTTTTCAAAACAACAAATGGAATTCGCTTCAATATTGCCTAACCCGCCAATCCCAGAGCCAGAGCTTACGCCCATGCGATTTGCCAATTCTTCAGGACATTTATTGTGAGCGTCTAAAATCCCACTATCTTTCATCGCCTCTCTTGTGGCTTTCAAGGCTAATTGAATGAAACGACCCGCCTTTTTAACATCTTTGGGATTCATCACCTCTGTAGGGTCAAAGTCAGTGATTTCTCCAGCGATACGCACAGGAAACGCGCTCGCATCAAAACTTTCTATGTTTTTGATACCGCATTCCCCTTTAGCGATCGCTAAAAAAGAATCTTCTTTATTTAAACCTAGCGAATTGATCATTCCCATTCCAGTTACTACAATCCGACGCACCAATAGCTCCTCATTTCAAAACTTTAATTCAATAAAACTAGATTTTAGCTAAAGCTAAATTTTTGACTAAAACCTGGAGACAAACGCTCCAAGTTAAAAAGATTAAGCTAGTTTATTATCCTCAATATACTTCACTACATCGCCCACATTGACGATTTTTTCCGCTTGCTCATCAGGAATCTCAATGTTAAACTTTTCTTCTAACGCCATGATTAATTCCACGACATCTAAAGAGTCCGCACCCAAATCCTTCACAAATTCCGCCTCTGGCGTAACTTGCGCCGTATCCACATTCAACTGCTCAGCAATAACTGCCTGAATATCTTCAAATAAAGCCATAATTAAAACTCCCTTGTTTTGTAAAAATTAAATTGAATCATTGGAGCGTTTATTTTTGCTCCAAAACATCTAAAATCCTATACAACAAATAAATTACAATGAGAAACAATATTAAGTAAATAATCCCCATTTGACAATAACCTCTTTGTTTTAGAATAACCTCATAATGGTAGCATGATTTTTGCTACTTACAAACTTTTATGGCTAAAAAACCCTTTTATTAGGGTTACATATAAAGCCCGCCATTGACTTTGAGAGTCTCCCCGGTGATATAACTAGAGTGATCGCTCAAAAGAAACGCTACCGCTTGCGCCACTTCCTTAGCAGATCCTAGCCTGTTTAAAGGAATGTTTTTAACATAATCCGCTTTGAGTTCGTCTTTCAAATTGGCGTTCATGTCGGTTTCTATAAAACCGGGTGTTACAGAATTGAAACGAATATTCCTTAAAGCTCCCTCATAAGCAAAGGACTTGCTCATCGCAATCATCCCCCCCTTACTCGCTGAGTAGTTTGTCTGCCCCATATTACCTCTTTCACCAATGATAGAAGCGACATTAACCACGCTCCCAAAACGACTCTTACTCATCACCTTTAAAGCCTCTCGGCAACCTATAAAAGCTGAAGTGAGATTATTGTCTATGACATGGTGAAAGTCTTCTGTCTTCATTTTGATGGCTAATTTATCGCGCACCACACCAGCGTTATTCACCAAATAAGACAAACCTCCATCGCTTTGAACAATGGTTTGTATCGCTTCAACGAAATCGCTTTCAGAAGTCGCATCAAATTTAATGACGGCCACTTTATAGCCTTTTTCTTCAAGCTCATTTTTCAAAGCGTCAGCCACTTCAGCATTACTGCGGTAGTTGATCCAAACTTTCAGCCCCATAGAAGCGAGAGTTTTGGCGATTTCGGCCCCAATGCCTTTAGAAGCTCCAGTAATGAGAACATTTTTCCCTGTGAATTGCATCATTCAATAATCCTTAAATTTTAAATTCGTTCAAGTTCTTATAGTCTTGATTCATAACGCCTTAACATGTAAAGACGCTTTAAGACCTTCTTTTTAGCGCTGATTTTTTGTTTTTTGCGTTTTTCAGTTTTAGACTCAAAGAACCTTCTAGCGCGGCATTCTGTTACCACCAGATTGCGATCGGTTTGCTTTTTGAATCTCCTGTAAGCTTCATCAAACGCATCGCCTTCTCTAACCTTAATCCCTGGCATACTGCTATCACCTCTTTTCCATAGCTTAAAATCATTGCTTAACAATGGCTACAAACGAAATAATATTATATAAGACAGATTAACCGATTGTCAAGAATTTTCACTTTTTTCTAGCGATTTTGTTAATAAGGTTATAAGGATCAAAGGCGACCGTCATATACACTTGGTAAGATTCTGACCAAGGCAAGCTCCTATCAAAGCCCCCACGCATCGCATTAAGCACGAAATTGATTCGAACGGACGCGAAGTCGTTTTTCCAATTGTAATAAAAATCAAAACGATTGTATAAATTGGCTTGAAAGAATGGCACGCCACGATAAATAGGCGTGGGGCAATAAGAAGGCGTGCAATACATTTCAACATATTGGTATTGGTTATAAAAAGGCATCTCTGGGGTCTTGGCGAAGAAAAATAAATTGTGTATGCCAAAGCCTTTGTATTGAATCTCCACATCAAATTGTCCCCCCACGCTATTGATAAAAGGCACATTTTTGTGGATTTGCCTTAATCGGCTTAATTCAGAAACCATGCCAAAACTGGCATTGAGCTTTTCCATAAAGGGGGCGATGTCTAAAAGGCTTGTCCCTATGTAAGCGTTAAAATAAAGGCGATCCATAAGATAAATATTATTATTGTCAATCGCTTTTTTTTCATTAAATTGCATGCCATCAGCCCCATTCAAAAGGTATTTGTCTTCATTATGAAACAAGACAAAATTCCCTCCAATACCCAATAGATCCTTAAAGAAATGATAACCGACAGAGCCATTCATTTGAAACCTATCCATCGCATTCCCATAAGGGTTTCTCCCGAATTTACAAGTGTTATAACAATTGCCTCCAAACCAATCTAGCATGAACTCCGCATGCCCATAATAGGGTTTTGAAGGCGAATAATGGTTTTGAAACTGCAATAAAAACCCTCTAGCGTTGGGGTCTATAAACCAATAATAGGGGGCAAAAATATTCAAACCATACCTCCCTAAGAGGTTTTTTCTAGGAAAGATGCCGCCATAAAAAGTAAAACGCTTCCCTCTAGCCTTATAATACATAGTAGGCCCCCAACGATAGGGAAAATTAGTGCTGTAATTATGGAAGTTTTGAAAGAAATACGCCCCCACAGTCAAGCTTTGCTCCACACCTCTTGTATAAAATTGGATCCCAAAATTTGGAGTCAAACGGGTTTTAAGATTGGTGTTAGTATTGACCCAATAAGGCGTTGAGCCTTCATGGTCCATGATAAACATATTGAAACCCAGATTGTATTTAAAAATATTCCAATCAAAAGCATGCGAATTAACGGCTAGCAAACAGACTAGAGAAGAATGTTTTAAAAAGGTGTTGATTACCACTTGTTACCCCTATGTCATCATTATTTTTGATAAAAAAGCTTATCTTGTAACCAATGGGTATTCTAGCACATCTAAAAATATTTTTCTTTAGATTTAATATAAAATGGCGTTTATTTCATGTTAGAATAGCCGTTATGATGTTACAACATACTAACTAAAAAAGGAAATTTTAATGGAATTAGGAAATAAAAATATAAAACCCGGTCGCAAGCGTGTCGCTGTAGATGAATTGAAACGCAATTTTTCAGTTACTTTTTATCTCTCTAAAGACGAGCATGATGTTTTAAGACGATTAGCTGATGAAGAAGTAGAAAGCGTCAATTCCTTTGTCAAACGCCACATTTTAAAAACAATCATTTACAAAAAAGGCACTAACCAAGATCTTTCTATTAATGATTCTTCTAGTAGGCTTTAAGCCTACTTTAAGGTATTCGCTCTTTAAGAGCAACACCCACTAGAGCATTTAGTTTTAATCCCTACCGATGAGCGATCCATCAAGCAAAACCCTTTACCCTCCAAATAGCGTTTCGCATCAAACCCTGCCACAAACAAGCCTCCAGCAAATAACGCCAAGTCTTTAACCACTAACCTTCCAGCCCCAGAAAGCCATGGGAAATGCTGATTGACAAACACTTCTGGCGTTGTGAATAAAAAGGATAGAGTCGTGATCGTCATTCCAGCGACAAGCAAGCCCCCAATCACGCCCATTAAAGGCATCCAAAGCCCTAAAAGCACCAAAATACCTAGGATCATAATCGTGATCCCTAAAGCTTCAGCCACTAAATAAGTGCGGTTTTCTTTATGCCATTCTTTGTTTTCAACGATTTTAGGGTCATCTTGCATTTCTTCTTGCATGGATTGGGATTCAGACATTTTGTGTTGTTTGTATGCGGGCTTTTCAAATTTATACATGAAAGAAAAGAAAGGGGAATTAGCCACAAAAGGAGCGATCCCTTCGGCTTCATACGGCACAAACTTAAGCCCTCCAATCCAAATAAAAATGATGAAAATAGCTATATGCATCAAATAGCCGCCTAGATTCTGGAGTTTTGTAATCACTTCAAGCAATGATTTTAACGCTTGCATGGTTTTATTCCTTTAGGATATTTTTTATATTGCTAAAAACAATTCGCAAATGATAGCGCATTATGTTTAATTACGACAAAATCATTACCATTACAAGAAATAATGATCAAAAACACCCATTTTCAAAAACACTGCCCAAAACGCTCATGCCAATATAACGCACCGCGCCCTTATAAAAAATCCCATCATTTTTTAAAGAAAGCTCTAAAGATTCGTTGCTTTTAGGGATGAGAGTGGCTTTTTTAGGCGTGTTATAAAAAAGGCGCGCAGCGATAAAAACCGCTGCCATGCCTGTCCCGCAAGCTAGCGTGAAATCTTCAACCCCTCTTTCATAAGTTTGTAAAAAAATCGTCTCTTTATTTTCTATAAAAGCGATATTAATGTTAGCGTTAAATTCATGCCTTAAAGCCCTTAATTCCAGCGTGTTAAGGGAATTTAACCACTCTTTATTTTTCACAAACCCCACTAAATGCGGCACTCCTGTATTGATGAGATAGAACATAGGGATATTTTCTAAAACGCTGTTATTAGTAAAAAATTTTTTGCATCTTAAATTGGGTATGGTGTCTAGGATTTCGTAGTTACCGAGATTGCTCTCTATGATATTGGGTTCTTCTATATGGATAGAAATCTCTCTTTTCCCGGCTAAAAAAACATGCTCTTTAGGGGCTATATTATGCTGGTAGGCAAATAACCCCACGCAACGGCTCGCATTCCCGCACATGCCAGCTTTAGAGCCGTCTGAATTGTAAAAATCCCATTCGTAATCATAATCTTTACTTGGTAAGACAACTACAAGCCCATCAGCCCCAAAACCCTCATGCCTATGGCACACCTGTTGGGCTAAATTGGAAAAATCTTTTTTTTTTGAAACTTTGAACGATTAAAAAATCATTCCCGCTCCCTGAATACTTGTAAAACACCATCTGTATAAGCCTTTTTGATTTTAATTATAAGTTAAAAGAAATTTTTTATCCTTAAAAGAGCGTTTTTTAGCTAACATTTGATAATTTTTGGTTCAGTTTAATGGGGATAATTGCATGAAAGCTCAGTATTTCTTTTGGATTCTTTTTTTGATTGGTTTTTATTGGATGATCTATCTGTATCAAGATTTTTTAATGGATGCACTGATCGCTGGGCTTTTGTGCGTGGGGTTTTTTCAAGTGAAAGTTTTTTTAGATAAGCGTTTTTTCAATGTTGTCAGTTCGTTTTTATGCGTTTTAATTTTAGCGAGCGTTTTGATCGTGCCGTTGTATTTTATTGTTTATAAAAGTTCTAATATCATTTTTGAAATCAATTTTGAAAAATTTTCAGCCCTAATCAAATGGCTTAAGGGGACAATCACCGAAAATTTGTCGCATTTTCCTACCATTCATGATGGAGCAAGCAAGTTTTTAGAAAATTTTAGTGCCGCTTCCATCACGGGTTATTTGTTGAAAATAAGCAGCTATGTGGGAAGATACAGCTTGAAACTCATTACAGACGCTTTGTTTATCTTGGGGCTGTTGTTTTTCTTTTTTTATTATGGGGAGAGATTTTATCGTTATTTTTTGGGGGTCTTGCCTCTTGGAATGAATCAAAGCAAAAAGATTTTTGAAGAAGTGGCTGGGATTTTACGAATCGTGCTTTTAACTTCTCTCATCACGGTTATTTTAGAGGGTGTGGCGTTTGGGGTGATGATCGTATGGTTTGGGCATGACGGCTGGTCTTTGGGGATTTTATACGGCCTAGCGTCTTTGGTGCCGGCTGTTGGGGGGGCTTTGATTTGGATCCCTATAGCGATTTATGAGCTTTATCATGGGCATGTGAATGAGGCTATTTTTATCGCTCTATATTCCATTTTATTGATTAGCGTGTTGATTGATAGCGTGATCAAGCCAATTTTAATCGTCTTCATCAAAAAAAGAATTTTTAAAACCACCCTTAAAATCAATGAAATGTTGATTTTCTTTTCTATGATTGCTGGGATTTCACAATTTGGTTTTTGGGGGATCATTGTAGGGCCTACTATCACGGCGTTTTTTATTGCGTTACTGCGATTGTATGAAAATTACTTTATCCAAAACGATCAAAAAGCATGCGAATAAGCCCTATGGCTCACAACGAAATTTTTAAAAATGATATATAAGAGTGAGAAATAACCATTCTTATGAAGAATTTTCAAACACCTCATTTAATGCGAACGCAAATTTAAACCCATATTTTATAGATACAAATTTTATTTTTTATAACGAATGAGAGGGTAGGAGCAGTTTTTGCATAAAAGTTCTAGCGCTTCGCCCTTTAAAAAATGGGTTTTGATAGCCATAGCTTTTTGGCTGTTTAAAATATCTTTTAAGGGCGTATGGTTTAAATCGCCAAGGTTGATATGAGCTTGCGTGTCCATGCAGCACGGCACGACAACGCCATTAGATAAAATAGCGATTTGCTTGATCAAGCCGTAACAATAGGGGATTTTTGATTCCTGGTTTAAAGGGTTTTGGGCGTTTAAATTCGGCCATTTAAAGGTTTTTTGGATATTCAAAAAACTTTTTTTAAACAAACGAACGCGGCCTTGCGATTTTAGAGTCTCTAAAGAAACGCATTCAAAGCTTTCTAAAAAAGGCTTGATCAAATTCTGGTGTTTTTCAAGAGTGCTATCTTGAATGCGTAAATTCAAAAACACTTCGCTATTTTTTTCACATTTGTAGCGGCAAAATTCTAAAATTTTTTGGATATAGCGGTGCTGGTTGAGTTTGTTATGATTGTCTAGCCCTGCGTCTAAAGAAATAGAAATTTGATAGATTGCATCTTGTAAAAGCGTCTCAAAATTATGCAAATACGCCCCGCTAGTAACCAGATCCACTTTTAAAGAAAAGCGTTTGGCGGTGCTTAAATAGTGGTTTAAATTTTTGAGTTTGCAAGGATCGCCTAAAACATGAAAGGTGATGATTGGGGTTAAGGGGGCCGCTTCTTTGCAAATTTTTTCAAACAATTCTAAAGGCATCACGCCTCTGATATTTTTAGGGTTAGGGCAAAAACTACACTGCAACCCGCAAATATCGCTTAATTCTATATAGATCTTTTTAAAAGGTTTCTTGTTGGGTGTCAATTCTTGAAAAGATGCTAGACATTGAAGCGAAAATGCAATACATCGCCATCTTGAACGATATAGTCCTTACCTTCAATGCGTAACGCTCCCTTTTCTTTCGCCCCGGCTTCGCCCTTATAAGCGATAAAATCGTCATAACTGATGGTTTCAGCTCTGATAAAGCCTTTTTCAAAATCCTTATGGATCACCCCAGCAGCCACAGGCGCACTAGAACCTTTTTTAATCGTCCATGATCGCACTTCCTTGACTCCAGCGGTAAAATAATTGATCAGACCTAATTCTTTAAAACTCAAACGAATGGTCTTTTCTAGCCCGCTTTCTTCTACGCCCAAACTTTGCAAAAATTCTTTGACTTCATCTCCACTCATAGAAACCATTTCTTCTTCCAATTTAGCGCACAAGGCGACAAACTCGCTATTTTGCCCTTTCGCATGGTTTTTAACTTTTTTGGCATGCTCATTGAGGATATTTAAATCTTCTTCGCCCACATTAGCAACATAGATCATTTTTTTATGAGATAAAAAACGCAATTCCTTATCCAGCTCCAAAAAAGCCTCGCTTGTATTCAAGGGGAAAGTTTTCGCCGGTTTTAATTCTTCTAAATGCGTTTTTAAACTCAAAGCACATTCTAAAAGATTTTTAGCGTCTTTTGAGCTTTTTAGGGCTTTTTGCAAGCGATCGATCCTTTTGTCTAAAGTGGCAATATCCGCCAAAATCAACTCCAATTCAATAGTTTCTATATCATTCAAAGGGTCAATTTTATCGTTCACATGCACGATATTATCATCTTCAAAACAGCGCACCACTTGCAAGATCACTTCGCATTCTTTGATATTGGCTAAAAACTGATTGCCCAAACCCTCCCCCTTGCTCGCTCCCTTAATCAATCCGGCAATATCCACAAATTCCACCACAGAATGCAAAATGCGTTCAGGCTTTACGATTTGAGCCAACGCATCAAGCCGCCTATCAGGCACATTCACAATGGCTTTATTGGGTTCAATGGTGCAAAAAGGGTAGTTCGCGCTTTGGGCGTTTTGGGTTTTAGTGAGCGCATTAAAGGTGCTGGATTTGCCCACATTAGGCAAACCCACAATGCCTACAGACAAGCCCATTTCAAGCCTTTTTCAAAAGCTCTTCCACAAAAGCTGTGCAAGCTCTCACGCCAGCCCCACTCGCTCCAAAGCTATTCACATCCCATTCTTTTTCCACATAAGCAGGGCCTGCAATGTCAATGTGTAGCCACTTATCCTTAAACTCATCTCTAATAAATTCATTCAAAAACAAGCCCGCCGTGATCGCACCGCCATAGCGTGAAGAAGAAATATTGCACACATCAGCGATTTTAGATTCAATCAATTTCTTTAAATGGCGGTTAAAGGGGAGTTTGGCTAATAATTCGCCGGATTCTAACCCTGAAGTTTCAAAGAGGTTTTTTAACTCTTCATTATGCCCCATGATCGCTGAAGTGAATTCGCCTAAGCCCACAACGCATGCCCCAGTAAGGGTCGCAAAATCCACGATCACATCAGGGCTTAAATCTTGAGCGTAGCTCAAACAATCCGCTAAAACCAAACGCCCTTCAGCGTCAGTATTGCGGACTTCTATGCTTTTGCCTTCTTTAGAGATTAAAATATCATCTGGTTTATAAGCGGCTGGGCCTATCATGTTTTCTGTGGCCCCAATAATGCCATGCACTTCAGCTTCCACGCCCAATTTAGCTAATGCGTTTAAAAGCCCAATCACCGCAGAGCCACCGCCTTTATCCGCTTTCATGGTAACCATGTAATCGGCCGGTTTCAAGCTCAAACCTCCGCAATCATAAGTCAAGCCCTTGCCCACTAAAGCGATTTTTTTCTTCGCTTTTTTAGGCTTATAGACTAAATGGATCAAGCGGGGGGGATTGACAGCGAGAGAGGCTTTATTGACCGCTAAAAAGGCGTTCATTTTCTTTTCTTCTAAAAATTTTTCGTCATGGACATGGATTTCTAAATGGTTTTCTTTAGCCACTTTTTGCGCCACTTCAGCCATATAAACCGGGGTGCCAATCATAGGGGGGGTATTGACTAGATCTTTAACGATATTCAAGCTTTCTGTCATGATTTCAGCGTATTTTAAAGCTTCTTTAGTGCTCTTTTCTAAAGAATTCGCGCAAGTTTTTTCGCATGGTTTGTGCAATTCTAAGGCGACAATGACTTCTTTTAAAACGCTTTCTTTTTTGTTGGATTTAAAAGTGTCGTATTCATACAAGCCTAATTTCAAGCCCAAAAACAGCGCTTTCAAGTTTTCTAAAAGCACATTATCTTTAGAATGCGCGCCGCAAGTATAAACGCCCACTTTAACGCTTTTAAAAGCGAGTTTTTTAAGGGTGCGAACGGCTAAACATGCGCCCTCTCTCAATAAATGCACATCGTCTTCTTTAACGCCCACATACAGGATTTTATTTTCTTGGTCTAAAAACGCGCCTTCGCCTTCGTATTTAAAGGTTTCTAGCAATTCTTTATTTTTGACCCAAACATGATCAAAATCCTTATTAATAATAAAAACTAAACCGCATTCAGCTTTTGCGTTTTCAAAAGTGGTTTTTTCTAATTTGATTTTTAACATAAAGTCTCCTTTTTTAATTTCATATCTTTCAAGAATTGTATTGCACTCTAGCGGTTTTTCTTACTATAGTATTGGAAATACCACAGCACTAACGCTAAGAAAGATACTAATAGTAATATTAGCGCATAAGGGTGTTTTTTAAGCCACTCTAACGCATGCAATAATTCTTCTCCTAAATACCACGCTAGAATAATGGTAATGCTCGCCCACACCATCGCACTAATGAGGTTGATGATAGCGAATTTTAAAGCGCTATAACGCGTGAGGCCTATGCTAATGGGAATGATGGTGCGCATGCCATACATGTAGCGTTGGATAAAAATGATAAACCAGCCATGTTTTTGCAACAATAAATGGGCTAGGGCTAGTTTTCGGCGTTGTTTTTCTAGCTTTTTTTGGATGTAAGATTTATTGGTGCGCCCGATGTAAAAATAGATCTGATCCCCCACAAAACCCCCAATCCCTGCGACTAAAATGGCTAATCCTAAATGCATATGACCGGTATAGCTGGCAATCCCTGCTAAAATCAGCCCGATTTCGCCTTCTAAAATACTCCACCCAAATAAAATGAGATACCCCCAAGTCGCTGCATGCTGATTCCATAAGTTAATGATGTATTCTTCCAAAATTCACCCTTATTCTAGCACTCTAACAAACAAAAGGTTTTCACGCGTTCTTCTAAAAGTTGGATACCCGGTAATTCTTTTAATCCTATCAAAAAGCATGCTTCTATGCATTCAGCTTGTAGGGCTTTGATAAGCTCAAGGCTCGCTAAAGCTGTGCCACCAGTGGCTAATAAGTCATCAATTAACACCACCCTTACCCCCTTAATTCCCCTAAAAGCATCAGAGTGGATTTCTATGCTATCGCTCCCGTATTCTAAACTATAGCTTTGAGAGAGGGTGTGCGCGGGGAGTTTGCCCTTTTTCCTCACAGGCACAAAACCCACCCCAAGCGCATAAGCGAGAGCAGAGCCTAAAATAAACCCCCTAGCTTCAATGCCCACGATAAAGTCTATATTGAGAGCGAGATAGCGTTTTTTGAGCGCGTCAATGATCTTGTTAAAGAGTTTAGGGTAGTTGAGTAGCGTGGTAATGTCTTTGAATAAAATCCCTTTTTTAGGGTAGTCTTTCACTTCTCTGATGCTTTGTAAAAGTTCTTCTTTGAGCGTTTCATTCATTTTGATTTCCTTTAATATAACGGATTGGTTGTAGAATTTTGGTTTATTATAGCGTTTTTAAAGGAGAGCTTCTATTTTTTGCTCCAATTCTTTAATACGATTTTTATATTTATCCGATTCGCCTTTGTATTCAGAGTTGCGCTGTTTAAGGGCTTTTAGTTCTGTTTTTAACGAGCTCATTTCTTGGGTGAGAATATCAATATTACCCAAAGCTCTTTGGAGTTGCAACTGGTGTTTTTGGATCAAAATTTCAGCTTCTTGTAAGGTGAGCTTCATGGATGCGTTGGTGCGTTCTTGCCGTTTAGCCACGGTTTTAAAAAAGAAAGTACGCACACCCATATAAAGGATAAAAACAATAGCGATAGTGATAATAAACCATTGGGTAAACATTCTGTTAAAATATCCTTTTTAGCGAAACGATGCAATTATACTACATTAGGTTGATGATTTCAGCGATTCATCTAGCTTTTGGATGCGCAACACATGACGGCCTTGTTCAAATTCTGTAGAGAAAAACGCTTCTAAAATGCTTTCTGTTACGCCAATACCACTAATCTTTTCACCCAAGCACAAGACATTAGCGTTATTGTGCAAACGAGTCATTTTAGCCATGTAAGCATCAAGGCACAAAGCGGCTCTAATACCCTTAAAACGATTAGCGCCCATGCTCATGCCTATCCCTGTGGCGCACACTAAAATGCCATAGCTTTGCGCATTTTCTAAGACCTTTTGGCACACTAATTTGGCGTAATCAGGGTAATCCACTCTCATAGTGGGTAAAAAAGCTTGGATTTTAAAACGCTTGTCTTCTAAAAAACGCTGGACAAACTCTGCAAGATGCACCCCTGCATGATCGCTTCCTATAAAAACTTGAGCAATATTCAAAGGCTTATTCATCAGCTCTCCTTGATAAAAGATTAAGAAAGGAGTAAGGAAAATAAAAATCTTGTGGGCGCATGGATAAAAAACTCCGATAAAGGGGGGATAAATAAGAATATTAATACAATCAACAAGCCATAGCGTTCCATTTTAGAAAACCATTCCAATAAAAACGCGCTTTTAAAATGTAACGCTAAAAAACCTAACGCTTTTGATCCGTCTAAGGGCGGGATAGGGAGGCTATTGAAAACGCCCAAGACAAGATTATAAAGAATGCCTTGAATGAGAAAGGTTACTAACGCAAGCTGATAAAGATTCAATTCATCAACGCTTAAAGCATTGATCCCTAGTTTTTGGAAGCTCCAATGCGTGATGAAAGCGAGCAGAACGGCTAGGGTGAAATTATAGATCACCCCGGCTAAACTCACCACTACGCATGCCAAAGAGCCTTTTTGAGAGACAATGTAGCGCATATCCACAGGCACGGGTTTAGCCCACCCAAACAAAAAAGGGGCTTGAAAAATGAGTAACAGAGCCGGTAAAAGCACCGATCCCATCATGTCTAAATGCCTGATAGGGTTTAAACTCAAACGCTTGGCGTCTTTAGCGCTCCTGTCTCCAAATAAAAACGCACTCAAACCATGCATGATCTCATGCCCTATGATAGCGATTAAAAGGGCTAGGATTTTCATTAAGGTGGTAATAAAACTTTCTAAAGAGAAATCAAAAAATTGCACAAAAAACCTTAATGCGTTGTCTTTTCTTTTTTAATGATTTTTTCTAAGCCTTCAACGCTTTTAAACATGCGTTCCCAACGCACCAGATAGCGTTTTTTGGGGTTATTTTCCGCATCCATTTCCAGGCTATTTTTTAAACTCAAACTGAAATAAACAAACCAAGGCGAACCCACGATGTTTTTATAAGCCACACTCCCCCAAAAGCGCGAGTCGCTAGAATTATCCCTGTTATCGCCGATCATGAAAAATTCATCGTTATTGATTTTTTTATAAAACACCTTTTCGCCCTCCATTTGGATGAGTTGCATGCTGATATTAGCTTCTGCGCCTTGAGTGGCTAACTGCTCCATTAAGTGGAAGGTTTCATTGTCTTTTTGGTAATGGATGCCCGGATGCTTATTTTTATAAGGGTTTAAAACAAAAATTTTACCCATAAATTCTTTTGTCATGGCGTTAGGGTAATGTTTAGCGATGTAAGTTTTGTCCGTGTCGCTCTCAAAAGGGTGCAAATAAAACCCTTCACTAGTGAATAACACCTCATCGCCCCCAATGGCAAAATTCCTTTTGACATAGTAAGATTTTTTTTCATGGGGAGGGATAAACACCACCACTTCGCCGCGTTTAGGGCGATCCCCCTCTATCAAATGCCCGTTATTTTTAAAATCAGGCATAACAGGAAGCTCAATCCATGGGATTTTAGGAATGGGTATGCCGTAAGAAAACTTTTTGACAAAGAGCATGTCGCCCTCATAGAGCGTGCCTACCATAGAGCGAGAGGGAATGATGAAGGCTTGCGCGATAAAAAAGATAACCAACAGCACAATAACAATCGTCCCTACCCAACTGGAGCAAAATGCATAAACAGAGCGTAAAAATTTCATTTAAAATCCCTTCCTTTGTTGTTTTTCAAAAGCGATTAGAGTGTTTTCCAAAAGCGAAACGATCGTCATAGGCCCCACGCCTTTAGGCACAGGGGTGATAAAACCGGCGACTTTTTGCGCGTTGGTAAAATCCACATCGCCCACGATACGCCCATCATTTAAATGATTGATCCCAATATCCACCACTACAGCCCCTTTTTTTAACATGCTCGCTTTAATCAAATCAGGCTTACCCACGCCCACGCAGACAATATCAGCGTTTTGGGTGTAAAAACTAATGTCTTTAGTCAAAATATGGCACACGCTCACGCTAGCCCCAGCGTTTAACATGAGCATGCTTAAAGGTTTTCCAATGATATTGCTCGCCCCAATAATCGCCACATCCTTGCCCTTGATTCCAATATGATAATGCTCTAAAAGACGCATCACGCCCATAGGGGTAGCTGGCAGAAACGATTCTTTTTGGGTGCAGAGCTTGCCGATATTAAGGGGGTGGAAACCATCCACATCTTTGTTTGGGTCAATGGCTTCTAAAACCATTTTAGTATCAATGTGTCTGGGCAAAGGGAGCTGGACTAAAACGCCTGAAATGTTTTGATCGGTATTGTAATCTTTAATCAAGGACAATAATTCAGCTTCGGTAATGTTCTCTTGGAGAGTTTTCAAATCAAAATCCATGCCCACCCTTTCGCACGCTTTGATCTTCATATTGACATAAGTGATACTCGCAGGGTCTTTCCCCACTAAAATCACGGCTAGTTTGGGGCTTTTATGCGTTTGCGCGGTTATTGTTTGGATTTTATTTTTCAAATCTTTTTCTATATCATAAGCTAACGCTTGCCCATCTAATAAAACAACGCCCCTATTTGGCATGCCCATTTATCCTTTATATAATTAAAATCCTATTATTGTAGCAAAAATCATGCGTTTAATGGAATTAAAAACTCAGTTTGTCAATCTTTAAGATTAGCCCCATGATAGAGCAAGTAGAAACTAAGGGCTTTCAAAGATTCTAATTGCTGATAAAACTTAGAAGCTTCTATTTTGTCGTTTTGTTTCTTGTCGTTTTGTTTATCCTCTGGCTCTTTAGGGTTTTCATTCAAATACCTTAACCCTGAACTTGGGTTATAAAAGTAATCTTTAGTAGCGATCGCTTCATAGCCTAGCGCGTAATTGGGGTGGCTTGGGGGGTTTGTTGTGTTGTTAGAAAATAAAGGCTTCCCAAAACTCACGAATTGAAAGCCTTTAGGGGCGACTAATTCAATAATCGTAGGGGCGATGTCTAAATGCGAGCCGACTTGACTGATTGTTTTAGGCTTTAAAGTGGGGGCATATAAAATAAGCGGCACGGATTTAATGATATACAAATCGTTTTTAGCGTATTCATAGCTCCTGTCAAAGTGATCCCCTGTGATGATAAAAAGCGAGTTAGGGAATTTTTGGCTGGCTTTTTTGATGAAATCAACCACCACTTTGTCATACCAGTAAATATGCCCTAAAGAATTAGCGTCTGGTAGATTTTCTGATTTGGGGGTTTTTTCCACAAATTGTTGGATTTTTTCTAAAGGCACATTAAAGGCTTTGAGATTCACGTTTTTGATCGCATGGTTACTTAAAGTCATGACCATGCTGAAAGTTTTTTCATGGGGGTTGGTGTTTTCTAAAATATAATCAAATAGAATATTATCATGCACTCCCCAATTGCTTTCTATGGGTTTGGGGTAGGGCTTGTTTTTGGCAAATTCTAAGAGATGGTTATTGAAATAAAGGGCGTGAAAACCTTGTTTTTTGGTGAAACTAGTGAGTTTATTCCAAATCCCGCTGCCTCCATAATAAAAGTTGTTTTTATAACCTAAAGTCTTCATGATATTGCCGATTGCCATAGGAAAGCTAGGGAGAATCACCCCTGAATTGACTAAGTTATTATCATTGATATAGGGCAAGCCTGTGATTTGGACATCCAGACTTTTAACGGTTCGTGGGGCGCCTTCAATAAAAGCAGAAAGCATGTGAGCATGTTCTTTTTTAACCAAATCTTGTAAAGCGCTCGTTAGCTCTATGGAATCAAATTTTTTATCAAAATGCCATGAACTCAAGGACTCTGAAACGATATAGAAAACATGTTGAATGGTTTGAAGAGAATTGTTGTGGCTTGTTTGAGAAAGCAATTCATAGAGATTGTTTGAAGGGTTTTCTTTGAGATGGAAATAATTTTTCGCCACTTCTAAAGGCGATCCTTTAGCAAAATCGCTGAATTTAAGGTTATGGCTTTGTCTGTAATTGCGCACCAAAAGATAAAGGTTGCGAAACGCCCCAGGGGTAATTTTCATTAAAAAAGGATCTTTGGCTGGCTCTATGCTGAGATCTAAAGACGCACCAACAAAACTCAATTGCGCGTTAATGTAAAACATTTGCGTGAGCGAAAAAAGCGCAAATAAAATGAAAGTTTTAAGGGGTTTGGTGGTTTGATAAACATTTGTGGGCTTAAAAAAGGCGTTTTGGAGTTTGAAATAGATAAAAGAAATTAAAACGCTAAGGATTATAAAGAGTGAAAAACTAGAAAAAATAGGGTATTCCCCACTCATTTTTAAAATCGTGAGCGTGTCTTCATGCAGAAATTCCAATAAATTTTCATCAAACACATTCCCATAAATGCCATAATAAACAATGTTAGCAATGTTTAAAAACAGGATAATAACGATAGAAAAACACGCCACAACATTAAGCATTTTGGTTTGGTGTTTAGGGATAAATAACCCCAATAACCCAATGATGATAAAAAGAATCGCTAAGCTTGAGACCACACGATTATCGTATCTGGCTCCATTGAGTAGGGTTTTGATGATTTCATCAAAAATAGGGTTTTTTAAAGCGTGTTTATAATAGCCAGTATAAAGGATAAAGCCGATACGATTAAACACAAACAACAAGCTCATAAAAAAAGTGAAATAAAAACCTTTTAAAAAGAGCGAAAATAGGGCATTAGATAAGGGTTTCATAAGCGTTAATACAACCTTTTTTTAGCGAGATATAAAGTCTTAAAAAAGACAAAAAGAAACAAGGGGAAATCCAATAAAGAATCTAAGATTTGAAAATTAGAACGCATTAAAAGCGAACTGGATAACGCTACTAAAGCGATCACGCCCAGTAAGGGGCTAGTCAAAAACAAACTGCTGCAAAAAAGCGCGCTAAAAATAAGAGAAGCCATGAAATGATGATAGATTGAAAAAGGCAAAAACCCTAAAATATCTGTCAAAAGCAACAGATTGAAAAACAGCATGACGCTATAAGATTGCAAGGTTTCTAAAGGGGGTTTTTGGAGGAGACGGCAAGAAAAGAGTGCATAAGCAAGGATCAAAAGACAGCTAAAGGGGCTTAAGGGGGCCATAAAACTGCTTAAAAATGCATTGAGCGATAGAGAGTCTTTAAAAGCGATATTGCTTAAAATCACGATTATAAACGAGAGCGAAAACCTTAAACTTAACGCCTTATTTTTGAAAAAAAAGAAAATTAAAAAAAGCCATATAAAACTCAGCGTGTAAGAAGAAGGTATAAGCATCGTTAATCACTTGAGAAGGGATTTTAAATAAGCCATATTGAAACGGATGTGTTTGATATGAGAGCGGTTATAAGTATAGACAATATCTATAAAATGAGAGTTAAGACTATAGCTTGGGTAACTCACTTCATCCGCTTTATCTAAAACTTTTAAGGTTTTAAAAGAGTTGGAGTTTTCTAATTTAGAAAGCCAAAGTTCTTTACGACGCAGTGATAAATCGCTAGGGTTATGGATTAAATACAATATTCCATTTAAATTGAGTAAATTTAAAGAATCATCTAAGTTTTTAAGATTTGTAGAAATGGGTTTTTGCCAAGCGGTGGGGGTTTTACAGGTTTCTAGCATGAGACTATCTTTAAAAGAATGGTTTCTAAACGCCATGATAGCGCAATCTTTAAAGGGGGTTAGGCTTGGCTGGAGCTGGTGGTTTAGGGCATTAGGCCTTAGAAGCTCTCTTGGGTTATTTTGTTTGTCAAATTTCAACAACAAGGGGTATTGGGTGGCTAATTCGTGATAGAGCGGTAGCATAAACCCGCCATCAGTGGTGTTTAAAGGCTTATTTTTTATCAAATGGCTTAAGTTTAAAAAAGGGCTTAAAGAGAGTTTTCGCGCAAACTTAAAACGAATCGACTCTAAAGCGCTTTCAAATTGATAGATTTTAGAAGTGGCCCACCCGCCCATGCTCACCCCTACGACAAACAACAAAATTTTATTATCATGCAAAAAAAGCAAGGGGTTACCTAATTTTTTGATGTATTCATGCGAATGATGAGAAAGATCTTCTTTGGTTAAAATAGTGAAGGCTTCGCTCCAGCGATTAGTTTTGCTGTCAAAAAGATTCGCGCTGATTTTCACATCCCTTGCCCCTTCTTTAGTGCCGCTAAAATAAGCGCTCAAGAGGTTATCATTAGGCAAGCTGATTAAAGCGCTCGCATGCACGCTTAAAGCGTCATTTGGTTTAGGGATAGTGAGCTGAGTGAAATAGGGGGGGCTTTCAGTTGAAAGGGTTTGATTATGCATGAAAGCATAGGGGGGGGTTTGATGCGTCATTATAATTAAAAATAAAACGATAAAAAGCCCCACAAAAAAGGCGGCATGCTTTAGGCGATTTCTTGAAGGTTCCAAGATAGCGTTTCGCCCCCTCTTAAGATAGCGATTTTTTCATTCAAACAAAGCGTGTGTGTAGGGACTATAAAAGGTTTTTTAGACAAACGCGCTTTTTTATTAGGCAAATTGTCTAGCGCGTAGATTTTTTTAGCGTTATCGCTGATGAAGGCTTGCAAGTTTTCTAAAGCGTTGTGTTTTTCAAAAAGTTCACATAACGCAGGCAATAAAATAGGGGCAGAAAAGATGCCCGCCGGGATGCTAGCGCTATGCTTTTTAGAGATAAAATGTGGGGCGCTATCAGAGCCAAAAGAGATTTTAGGGTGGGCTTTTAAAGCAAGGGATAAAAGCCTTTCTTGGTCTTTTTTGGTTTTGATTAAAGGCTTACAAAAACAATGCGGGTTCAAACTCCCTCCTAATAAATCATCTAAAGTCATGCTGATATGGTGTAAAGTCAAAGTCGCATAGAGGTTGTCATGCTTTTCAATCAAAGCGATACTGCGCCAATCGCTCAAATGCTCTATAATGATTTTGAGTTTAGGGAATGAAAGGGCGAAAGTCTCTAAAACGCTATGGCATAAAAATTCTTTATCCAAACAAAACCCGGCTTGTTCTGCATGGATACATAAAATAAAGCCTAATTTTTGGGCGTTTTCTAAAATTTCTAAAGTTTTTTCACCCAACAAATCCGAAGTGCCGTTTTGCGCGTTTGTGGTCATGCCTTTGGGGTAGAGTTTTAAAAATCTGATGCCTTTTTCTTGAGCTCGTTGCAATTCTTCTAAAGTCAAACCATCGTTAAAATACAAACTCATTAAAGGCTTGAAGTTTGAAGAATTTTTTAAAATTTCTTCTTCATATTCTAGGGTGGTTGGAGCGTTGATTAAGGGCTTACTGAGATTAGGCATGATCACCGCAGCGCTAAAAGGATCGCTAGAATATCTTAACACCGCTTTTAAAAGCGCGTTTTCTCGCACATGCAAGTGGGCGTCTATGGGGTCAAAAAGCGTGATTTCCATTTTCTAATTGCCTCCTAAGTAATAGCGCACTCTAATGCGAATGAGGGTTTTGGTTTTGGGGCGTGGGTAATCCTTATAAGCGATCTGAATGGTTTTTAAAGTGTTGTCATCAAGCATTTTATATTCAGAGCCAATGATGATTTTAAGATCGGTAATATCGCCGTTAGGGTGCAAGTAAAACTCTACCGCATTCGTCCCGTCCTGCCCTAAATAAGCCGCTACTTGAGGGTATTCTAAATATTTTTGCGTGATGCGCCCAATATCCCTTAAATTATTCCTGATGAAATCTTTTTCGGCTGTGCCTAAATCCCCAAATTCTTCGCCATACAATTCATCAATATCCCTTCTGGTTTGGTTGTCTAAGCCTTTATTATTTTCTTTTCTGGGTGGTGCAACTTCTTTAGGCAAGAAAGAAAGCTGGTTAGGGTCAAATTCTTTTTTGACAGGTTTTTTCTCTTCTATTTTTTTCTGCTCTACTTTTTGTTCTACCACTTTTTTCTCTTCTTTTTTCTCCTCTACTGCTTTTTTCTCTTCCACTTTTTCCACTTTTTTAAGAGCCTTATGTTTGTGGTTGGGCTTTTTGGGTTCTGGTTTGGGCTTTGGTTTAGGCTCAGGCTTTGGCTTTTCTATAGGTTTTGGTGGGGTTGGCGGAGTTGGGGGTGTGGGTGGGGTGGGGGGTGTTGGGGGTTTTTGAGGGCCAGCCAGCGTGGGTTTAGGAGCGCCCGGGTTGTTTTTACTGGGATCTTGCGAATGGCCTCTTTTTAAAACCAATAAATTTTCAGGATTTAATTTAACGAGCTTGGGTTTTGAAGGAAAAAAATCTTCTCTGTGTTCAAATAAAAAATAAATCAACCAATGCAACAATACAGACAGAATGAGAGAAAAGAAAAAATTCCTGTTAGAATGATCCACAGGGTCAAAATTTTTCCCTAATTTAGCAGGTTGTAGTTTAGAATTTTCCGGCATATAAATTTCCTAATTTTGAATTCTTTATATTATTTTCAGCTTCTTTAATCAGTTCTTCTTTAGATGTTTTTGGGCTTATTTTGTCTAAAAGCAGGCCGTATTTATCGCTTAGTAAGACCAAGTAACGCTCCTTATTGGTTTCTATGGAAATGATTTTATGGTTCGCACCAACACGACCCAAAACACTAACTTCTAACTTAAAATCTTTTGTAGAAAAAGACCCTTGTGTGGGAACAATTTTTTTTTTGATGACATACAATATTAAGAGTAAGACAGCAATAACCGCTAACCCCTTGTAAGCATGGCTTAAATCCAGTGGGGGTTTTAACTCTAGAGCGTTTGAGGGGTTTTTGGCTCGCTCTTTCTCATCTTGGCTTGCGAGATTGGCATGCTGAGATTTTTCTTTCAGGCTAGGCAGTGGGGCTAAATGAAAACCTTTAGGCAAAAAAAGAAAGCGGAGTTGCTTTTTATCCTTGCTGTTTGAAGCTTGGATTTCTAATTCCGCTTTAGCTTTTTTAGACAAGAGGTAGATGTCATTTTGGTAGGAAAACATTTCTAAGGCATTCAAAGAGGCTTCTTTAAAATCCATCGTTTTTTTAGAATCCAGTTTAGCGTTTTTTAAAACGATCACTTTTTGCCCTTCAACTTCCATGATTTTAGGCGTTTTGTTAAAAGGCGTTTCAAAAGTGAGCGTGGTTTGCACGGCTTTTATAAGTGGTGTTGCTAGAGCGTTTGAATCAGGTTGGATTTCTTTTAACGCATTTTGCCAATGAACCAATTTAATGGGGGTGTCATCACTTAAAGGTATTTTTTCTTCAGCCAGTAACATCAAAGTAGCGCTCAGTAACAAGAACAACAATCTCATGAATTTTTAGCGAGATAATACACAATGGCGTTAGAATCAAGGATTTCATTCAAACGAATGGCTAAATTCCTTTCAAAAACCATCACCTCACCCTTACCAATAACCCGCCCGTTCACAAAAGTATCCACGCTCTCTCCGGCGGGTTTTTGCAAATCAATCACAGAGCCTTTTTCAAAACGCAAAATTTGCAATAAAGGGATTTGCGTGGAGCCAAGTTCCGCGCTAAAAACAATCTCCATGTCCAAAAGGTTTTTATAATCGCAGATGAGTTCTTCTAAATAAGTGGAAAGCTCTAGTTCTCTTTCTTTATTCGCTTTCTCTTTTTCTTTTTCGGCTATTTTTAACTTATTAGATTCTGTTTCTGGCATAAAACTCTACTCTTTCAAGAATGATTTGACTTTGATTATAAAATCTTAATTTTACTATAAATTTTATAACAAATAAAGCCACTACGCCTTAAAGCTAGCTTTAGAAACGCAAAATTCTTTTAAAAAACACGCATCGCATAAGGGGTTTTTAGCCTTGCAGGTGTAGCGGCCAAACAAGATTAAGGCATGGTGGAGTTTGGATAGGTTGTCTTTAAAAAGATCGCTGAGTTCTTCTTCAGTTTTAATGGGCGTTTTAGCGTTGCTTAAGCCTAAGCGGTGCGTCGTGCGGAACACATGGGTATCTACGGCTATGTAATTTGCGTCAAAGCACACTGAAAGCACCACATTAGCAGTTTTTTGCCCTACGCCATCTAAGCTCATTAGTTCTTTTTGCGTAGAGGGGATAACGCCCTTAAAATCCCTAACCACTTTTTGCGCCATACTGATTAAATGCTTGCTTTTATTATTGAAATACGAAACGGATTGGATGATCTCTTTAACCTCTTCTAAAGAAGCGAGGGCTAAATCGTTCACGCTCGGGTATTTTTCAAATAACTTGGGCGTTATTTGATTCACTCTAGCGTCCGTGCATTGAGCGCTTAAAATGGTCGCCACCAGCAATTCATAGGGGTTTTTATGGCGCAATTCGGTGGTTTGGTTGGGGTAATGTTTTAAGAGCAGCTCTTTGATTTGTCGGGCTTTTTGGTGAGTTTTAGTGCGTTTTAAACCCATTTTCACACGCTTTCCTTGATGACAAGGTATTGCGCTTCATGGGATCTTAAAGCCACTTGAATGCGGTTGATTTTAATTGAAAGCGTGGCTTTTTTCATGGAATAATGCAAAAGGGTGCATTGAACCCCTTCATGGATACCAAAAGAGAGGAAGCGTTTTTTAAGGGCTTCATCGCAGTTAGCGATTTCTACGATTTTATAAACTTTGTCTTTAATGGCTTCATTGAGCGTCATTTTAATTTCCTTTTTGATTCAATGTTCT
>NZ_MTWR01000044.1:0-6393 GCF_001998165.1 Helicobacter pylori
GGGGGGGGGGGGGGGGAAACTTTGATTGAATGAATCTTGCATAAAATCCCTTAATGAAAAAGTGAATAAATTATAGCGTAAAGTTTTGAGATTGACTTTAGAGGCGCTAGCGGACAATTGAATTAAAATCAAATAAAGTTTTAGTTTTAATATTTAATGGAATAAAGCCTTTAAAATCAAAAGCGCTTCTTTTTCTTTGCTATAATCAACCTAAAAAAAACCAACTTTTTTAAAACAAAGGAATGATTATGCAAGAGATTTTTTTATGTTCTATTTCCAATGTGCGCAGTGGGGATTGCAAGGAAGATTGCGCTTATTGCACGCAAAGCTCACACCACCAAGGAGCGATCAAGCGCTATAAATTCAAAGATGAAAAAGTGGTTTTACAAGAGGCTAGAGCCTTAAGGGAGTTAGGGGCTTTAGGGTTTTGTCTGGTTACTTCAGGGCGTGAATTAGACGATGAAAAATGCGAATACATCGCTAAATTAGCTAAAGCCATCAACAAAGAAGAATTGGGCTTGCATCTAATCGCATGCTGCGGGCGTGCGGATTTGGAGCAATTAGAGTTTTTAAGAGATGCGGGCATTCATAGTTATAACCATAATTTAGAGACTTCGCAAAATTTCTTCCCTAAGATTTGTTCCACGCACACATGGGAAGAAAGGTTTATCACATGCGAAAACGCATTAAGGGCGGGATTAGGCTTGTGCAGTGGGGGGATTTTTGGGCTTAATGAGAGCTGGGAAGATCGGATTGAAATGCTTAGGGCGTTAGCTTCGCTCTCTCCGCACACCACGCCCATTAATTTTTTCATTAAAAACCCAGTATTGCCCATTGATACAGAAACTTTAAGTGCAGATGAAGCCCTAGAATGCGTGCTTTTGGCTAAAGAGTTTTTGCCTAACGCTAGGCTTATGGTGGCTGGGGGGCGTGAAGTGGTGTTTAAAGATAACGATAAAAAGGAAGCCAAGCTTTTTGAATACGGCATCAATGCGGTGGTGTTGGGGGATTATTTGACCACCAAAGGCAAAGCCCCTAAAAAAGATATAGAAAAACTGCTCTCTTATGGTTTGACAATGGCGACAAGCTGTCATTAATGAGAGAATTTTTCAAAAGCGTTAGAGGGTTTTTGCGCCTTCTTAGAATGATTTTCCCCGAGCGTCTGAAAAACGCCTTTTTGGGCTTGAGCGAATTGTTTTACTACGCTTCTAGCTTGAGTTTTTATACGATTTTGTCTTTATCGCCTATTTTGTTGTTTGTGTTTAGTCTTTTTGTGTCTCATTACATGCAAGCGCACAGCGGTGAAATGGAAGCCTTGATTTTCCCTAACGCTCCTAAACTTATTGGCGCGATTAAGGATTTTTTAGAAAATTTTAAAAAAACAGACATGACTTTAGGCACGCTTGAAGAAGTGTCTATTGTGGTGGCGTTGGTGCTTTTTTGTGAAAACTACCGCTCCATCGCGTCAAAAATTTTTGATGCAAAGCCCAGAGATTATGCGCATTTTAAGGGTAAAGAAATCTTTTTATTTTGGGGGTTTGGCACGACTTTAGTGTTTTTATTCGCTCTGCCTTTGGTGGTGTTTTTTGATATTAAGATCCAAGTGTTTTTTGAAGATAAAGATTCAAGCTTGTTGCATGTTTTAAGATGGATAGGCACTTACGCGTTTTTTTTGATCCTTTTTACCATTCCCACGAATAAGGTGTTTAAACATTATTTTTGGGTGTTTTTATGGGTGTTTTTTACGAGCGTTTCTTGGCATGTGCTAAAATGGGCTTTCACTTATTATGTGTTATACAACCGCACTTACCATGAGCTGTATGGGAGCGTTTCTATTTTGTGGTTTTTGATGAGTTGGGTGTATGTGAGCTGGTTTGTGATTTTAATTGGCATGTATGGGTGTAAAATGTGCGACATGTTCGATCCTAAAGAAGTGTTTAAGAAATTTTTAGGTTTTTTTAAAAAAGAAACTTGATGAAAAAAGTTTTCTTTTAGATCGGTTCTAAAATTCTAAAACACAAAAACCATTTAACCCCCCCAAATCAACCCAAACTAAAAAAGTTAAAAACAAAAGAAATAAAAAAGCAACAGAAAAATAAAGCACTAAAATATAATCAATAATGAAATTAAGTAAAAAGCAAGACTAAAAAAACATTTCCCTATCCCTGCACCGACCTACATTCCCACTCTTGAAAAGAGCAGTATTATCAGCGATGAAGAGCTTGACTTCCAGGTTCGGAATGGTTAACTGGGTAGTTCCTCTTCTCTAAAGGCACAAGGAAAAGGGAGCTAAAGATAAAAACGCATTTACCCTTAACTCCCCTTTCTCTTTATAGGGAGCTGTTTTTAACAAAGAAGATCGTTAATAGCCTTTAGCTTTAAATCATTGAGATGGTATCTCATTCCTCATTAAAGTTTAATCCTATAAAAGTCTTTATAAAACTCCAACTCTCTTACACTCAGTAAGGCAGTGGTAACTCATTCGCGCTCTATTGCCGTTATCTTATCAAAAAGCAAAAAACAAGCCAAACGCTCTATTAGTAGTAGTCAGCTAAACGCATTACTGCGCTCACACATCTACCCTATCAAGCACATAGTCTTTGTGCGAGCTTCAGGGAAAGTTCATCTTGGAGTTGGCTTCCTGCTTAGATGCTTTCAGCAGTTATCACATCCGTGTGTAGCTACCCAGCGATGCTCTTGGCAGAACAACTGGTGCACCAGTGACACGTCCATCCCGGTCCTCTCGTACTAGGGACAGCTCTCCTCAACTTTCCTACGCCCACGGCAGATAGGGACCGAACTGTCTCACGACGTTCTGAACCCAGCTCGCGTACCGCTTTAAATGGCGAACAGCCATACCCTTGGGACCTACTCCAGCCCCAGGATGCGATGAGCCGACATCGAGGTGCCAAACCTCCCCGTCGATGTGAGCTCTTGGGGGAGATCAGCCTGTTATCCCCGGGGTACCTTTTATCCTTTGAGCGATGGCCCTTCCACACAGAACCACCGGATCACTATGACCGACTTTCGTCTCTGCTTGACTTGTATGTCTTACAGTCAGGCTGGCTTGTGCCATTACACTCAACTTGCGATTTCCAACCGCAATGAGCCAACCTTTGCAAGCCTCCGTTACTTTTTAGGAGGCGACCGCCCCAGTCAAACTACCCACCAAGCATTGTCCTGCCTGTGGATAACACAGGCCAGTTAGCTAACAGAAACATCAAGGGTGGTATCTCAAGGATGGCTCCATAAGAGCCAAAGCCCTTACTTCAAAGCCTCCCACCTATCCTGCGCATGATATTCCCATTAGCAGTGCTAAGTTGTAGTAAAGGTCCACGGGGTCTTTCCGTCTTGCCGCGGGTAGGAGGAATTTTCACCTCCACTACAATTTCACTGAATCTCTGGTTGAGACAGCTCCCATCT
Organism: Helicobacter pylori; assembly: GCF_001998165.1. GTDB lineage: Bacteria > Campylobacterota > Campylobacteria > Campylobacterales > Helicobacteraceae > Helicobacter > Helicobacter pylori_DL. Next base: position 3,424 of record NZ_MTWR01000044.1, read on the forward strand.
CGTTACGCCATTCATGCAGGTCGGTATTTAACCGACAAGGAATTTCGCTACCTTAGGACCGTTATAGTTACGGCCGCCGTTTACTCGGGCTTCAATTCAACGCTTCATCTTGCGACTGACGCATCCTCTTAACCTTCGAGCACCGGGCAGGCGTCACACCTTATACTTCCTCTTACGAGTTGGCAAAGTGCTGTGTTTTTGGTAAACAGTCGGGAGGGACTCTTTGCTGAGACCACATCGCTGTGGCACACCTTATCGCGAACTTACGGTGCTAGTTTGCAGAGTTCCTTAACCAGAGTTCTTTCACGCGCCTTAGAATACTCATCTCATCTACCTGTGTCGGTTTGCGGTACGGACGACTATGGATATGCTTAGAGGCTTTTCTTGGCACGACGGTATCAGCGATTCTCCCTTTGTCCTGAAAGGACTCAAAGAGCCTGTTTGGGTTTCAAATACAGAGGTGGATTTGCCTTCCCTCCAATCTACGCCCTTAGACTAGCGCTTCCATCAGCTAGCTCGCTTAACCCTATGCGTCCCCCCATCACGCTCCATAAGTCGGTATTGGAATATTAACCAATTTGCCATCACCTACCCCTTTCGGACTCGGCTTAGGACCCGACTAACCCTACGATGACGACCATCGCGTAGGAAACCTTAGATTTACGGCGGATACAATTCTCATATATCTTATCGTTACTCATTCCTGCATGCTCACTTCATACCGCTCCAGCACTCCTTACCGGTATACCTTCAACGCTGGTATGAACGCTCTTCTACCACTGTGTCAAACACAATCTACAAATTCGGTGTCTATCTTAGCCCCGTTATATTTTCAGCGCATGACCACTAGACCAGTGAGCTGTTACGCTTTCTTTAAAGGATGGCTGCTTCTAAGCCAACCTCCTGGTTGTTTGAGTAGCCACACATCTTTTTCCACTCAGAATAGAACTTAGGGACCTTATTTGGTAGTCTGGGTTGTTCCCCTTTTGACGATTGATTTTATCACCCACCGCCTGACTCCCAAGATACGATAAAAGGTATTCGAAGTTTGATAGGGTTTGGTACCGCGGCGAGCAGCCCTAGCCCAATCAGGGCTCTACCCCCTTTTATTATCACTTGAGGCTATACCTAAATATATTTCGAAGAGAACCAGCTATCACTAAGTTTGTTTGGCCTTTCACCCCTATCCACAGCTCATCCCAACCCGTTTCAATGGGTACGAGTTCAGTCCTCCACGCGCTATTACACGCGTTTCAACTTGGCCATGGATAGATCACTTAGCTTCGGGTCTGCAGCATCTGACTTGTTCGCCCTATTAAGACTCGCTTTCGCTACGGCTTCGCATTCGCTTAACCTTGCCAGATACCACAACTCGCAGGATCATTATGCAAAAGGCAGTCCATCACCCTGATAAATCATAGGGCTCTGAATGATTGTAAGCAGATGGTTTCAGGTTCTATTTCACTCCGCTCACTGCGGTTCTTTTCACCTTTCCCTCACGGTACTTGTTCGCTATCGCTCAAAGAGTAGTATTTAGGGTTGGAGAGTGGTCTCCCCGGCTTCAACCTGGATTCCTCGTGTCCTGGCCTACTCTGGATACTGCTACCTAAGAACGCCTTGTCGCATACAAGGCTATCACTTTCTATGGCTTACCTTTCCAGGTAACTCTGCTAAAGCGTTCTCTTGGATGTTGCAGTCCTCAACCCCGAATGCAAGCACTCGGTTTGCCCTTTTCCCCGTTCGCTCGCCACTACTTAGGGAATCTCGTTGATTTCTTTTCCTCTAGTTACTGAGATGTTTCACTTCACTAGGTTCGCTCTCTGTTAGAGTAACTAATATCTCTATTAGTTGGGTTGCCCCATTCGGACATCTACGCATCAAAGCTCCTTGACAGCTCCGCATAGCTTATCGCAGTCTAGTACGTCCTTCATCGCCTCTCTTTGGCAAGGCATCCGCCATCTGCTCTTAAAAGCTTGTTTTAAATTTTAAAATATCCTTTAAAACCCGCCCTTTTATAATGAATAACGACAATTGCACGAATATTCTTCAGCGCTACCACTGCCTTAATGAATATAAGACAGAGTTATTGTAGTTTTACTTTACTTTTACATAGGCTATTAACAATGTTAAATCAAATAACTTCGTTTTTCTTTAAAAACTTGCTATAATCGCTCTTAAATGTTAAACCCTTAAAGAAGACTAAAAATGCTTGATCCCTAATCTTTTTTAATCAAGTTTTACCAACTAGTGAGCTTTTATTTAAAGCTTTTTAGCTTGTAGAACTTGCTTGAGTGGTTTCAAATTAAAGAACTTTTTAAAGCTTGTCTTTAAAAACGAAATGTAATTATAGACATCTAATGCTTAAAGTTTGCTTAAAGTTTTTGGAATGTGAAAGAAAATTTAGAGTTTGAAAGAAAATTTAGAGTTTGAAAGAAATTTTAGAGTTTGAAAGGAATGGATAAGCGTTATTGGAAATGATGGGGGAGTGATTGGAAAAGGGGGGTAGAGAATAAAGCTTTAAAGATTAACGCATCATTAAATTAAACGCATCATTAAATTAAATCAAACACATCATTAAAAAACAAAACGCATCATTAAATTAAATCAAACACATCACCATTTAAAATAAGATAAAAACGCATCATCATTAAAAAATAAATACGCATAATTAACCATTAATTAAATACCACTAGATACAATATTCTAAGTCATCTTTTTTTCAAAAAAGGGGTAGAAATGGCATTCAACCATTCATGGATTTCCATAGCAGGAATCGCTCCGGCAAAATTAGTGTTAGGGGGCAAGTCTTTACCCACCGCGCTTTTACCCCCAATTTGAGTGAACTCACCCACATGCAAATGCCCCCCAATGCCCACTTGACCGCCAAAAACCACATTACGGCCTGTGGTTGTAGAGCCGCTCAAGCCCACTTGAGAAACGACGATCCTGGGCTGGCCAAAAACGCAATTA
>NZ_MTWR01000045.1:0-22883 GCF_001998165.1 Helicobacter pylori
TTACAGAGTTAAATTCAAAGGAGAAATGATGGCTCAGTTAGAAGATTTAAAAGCGCATGAAAAATATAATTTGTTGTTGTGCTTGTTTAAAAGTGGATACTACAATGATCCGGAAAATAGGGCAGAAAATAAGCCTTTTAAACAAGCTTGTGAGGAATGCACTTTGACTTTTTTTCGCCCAAGAATGGACAAAGTAGCTGAACATAAAGATTTTGAGAAAGTGCGTCAAGCAGATTATGCTGTTGCTATTGTGTATGAGAAATCAAATATTGAAGGGGTTAAAATCCAACGCAGTGTTTTTGCTCTAAAAATTGATCACTTTGAAGTTGATGATGGGGGATCGTTAGTGATTTATGGTGTTTGCGCTCAAAAAGGGAGCCAAGAATACGAAGAATTAGTCAATAAAAACGCATGGTGTCTTACAAATTCCCCACGACTTAACAATTCAATGAAATTGATTAAGAGAAAGAGTTAAGGGGTTATGGGTTTTTACCCATAAACTTATGAAAGGATTTTGATGGAATTGTTAAATTTAGACGGAGTGATTGAAAAAGGCGTGTTTGAAATCCCTAGCTATCAAAGGGGGTATGCATGGCAGATGAAACAATTAGAGGACTTTTGGAACGATTTAGAGCATGTCTCTAAGCTAGAAAACAAATTCCATTACATGCACAGCTTAACTTTGAGAAAGTCTGATGATGATTTTGGAGATATTGATTTTGAAATCATAGACGGCCAGCAACGATTGGCTACAAGTTTGATTTTACTGGGCCTTTTAGCCAAAACCACCCAAAACAAAGACCCAAAGTATTCTTTAATCAACCTTGAACCCATTCTATCCTATAAGTATTATGGTTTGAATGAAGCTTTTAGGGCGATCACTGAAGAAGAAGACTTAGAAAAATTTAAAACTTCTTTTTACGCTAAAAATCTTATTAGTGCTTATGAATTTTTTAAGGAAAAAACTAGCAATATCACTAATCCAACGCTCAATAAACTGCTTGATGCTCTCACTAAGAAAATGCTTTTTAGCGTAGTGGAATTGAATGATGACCGAATCGATCCGTTCAGCTCTTCTAAAAAATCGCTCTCGCAATCTTTAAGATCAGCGATATTGGGTTCATAGCTTGTGATCACAGCCACCTTATCCTTTAATTCTGTTTCTAAAAAGAGTTCAAAATACCGGCATGCGTTATACACGCTTTCAGCCACCAGCATGGCATTCCCTTTTCCATTCCTTAATCGTGGGAGTTTTGCCATATCCAATACAATATCTTGCACAATGCGAGCTAATCTGTCTTTAGTGGAAAAAACCTTTTGCAAATTAACCCATTTCTTTTTAAGCTCTGTTTTAGCCGTCTCATTCAAGCCTTGGGTTTTCAATTCAAAATATTCGTCTAGCTTTTCAGGGCTACTGACATATTGATCCACGCTTCTGGCTTCATAGTTTAAATCTAGCACCACTTTATCGCTAACGGCTTCATTAAATTTATAGCAATGGATATAATCCCCAAACACTTCCTGGCTTGTCTTTTTATCTTGTTTCAACAAAGGCGTGCCGCTAAAGGCGATAAAAATCGCATTAGGGAGCAGGCTTTTCATGGCTTTATGCAATTTAGCGCTTTGGGTTCTGTGGCATTCATCCACTAAAACAATCCATTCCTTTAAAACAGGTTGTTTTTTTAAATCTTCTAAGTCGTTGTCATCAAACTTATGCACAAGCGCTCCAACCAAAAATTTCTTATTTTCAACCAGCACGCTCAACAAATCCTTCTTGCTGTCTGCGCGATAAAGATCCTCGCCTATCCCTTCAAACACGCCTTGAATTTGAGCGTCTAATTCCCTCCTGTCCGTAACGATTAAAATCCTTGCCTGTTTGATATTTCCTCTTAGCCATTGAGTAAGCCACACCATAGTAAGGCTCTTACCGCTGCCTTGCGTGTGCCAGATAATCCCCCCCTTCTTTTCTGTTGATAAATTCTTGCGTTTTTTTAATTGCAAAATATTGGTGGAACCTGGCGCATTTCTTTTGCCCCTTATCAAAAATCAAAAAATCATGGATAAATTCTAAAAACCTTTCTTTTTTTAAAAAGCATTCAATCGTCTCAAACAAATTTTTTTGAACGCCTTCTTCTTTCCAAGAAAGGTAGTATTTTTCTTTAGTTTCTATGACGCCATATTTTAACCCTTGACTTTCATTGCCCGCCATAACCAATTGGATCGTTTTAAAAAAATCTCTAATAAACTCTTTCTTCTGGTTGTCTAAATTTTGCCTGATACCGCTTTCTACGCTCACGCTGGATTTTTTCAATTCTAGCACCCCTAAGGCGATCCCATTAACATAAAGCACTATGTCCGGCCGTTTTGCGTTTGGCCCTTTAACGCTCACTTCTTCAGCCACGCTAAATTCATTCTTAGAAACGTCTTTCCAATCAATGAGATAAGTCGTTTGGAAGTTTTCATTCTGGCTTATTTTAGTTCCCACGCCATAAATTAAAAGCTCGTAAAATGTTTGATTCGCTTCGTATAAATCGTTTTTTAAAGTGTTATGGATTTTCTGCTCAATTTTATGCCACCTTTCATCATTGATTTTTTGATTTTTAATTAACCATGCTTTTAGGCTTTCTTTATTGATGTTTTTATTATCGCTCTTTGTTAAATCCCCTAAATACGCATAGCCCATGGTTTTAAAAGTTTCTATGACTTGTTTTTGAACTTCTTTTTCTGTTTTCATTATAAACCCCTTAAGAACGCTTTTTACCGCTTTATATTATAATCCTAAAAACAAAATAGGGCGGTTAAAATGGCGATCAAAAAAAGCGAATTGTATAGCTCTTTATGGGCTGGAGCGGATAGCTTAAGGGGCGGAATGGATGCGAGCGAGTATAAAAACTACGTTTTGAACCTACTTTTTTTAAAATACATCAGCGATAAAGCCAGAAACAATAACTTTAGCGAAATAGAAGTGCCACAAGGGTGTTTTTATGAAGACATTCTCGCTTTAGAGGGCGATAAGGAAATAGGCGACAAGCTCAATAAAATCATCGCCAAGATCGCAAAGCGAAACGAATTAGAAGGCGTGATTGACAGCGTGGATTTTAACGATAACACTAAGCTAGGCGAGGGTAAGGCGATGATTGACACCCTTTCTAATCTGGTTAAAATCTTTGCGGATTTGAGTTTGGGTGCGCATGGGGCTTTAGACGATGATTTACTGGGCGATGCTTACGAATATTTAATGCGCCATTTTGCCAGCGAGTCCGGTAAATCCAAAGGGCAGTTTTACACCCCTAGCGAAGTTTCGCTTTTATTGTCCCTTTTGCTTGGCATTGATGAAAACACCAGACAGGATAAAAGCATCTATGATCCCGCTTGCGGGAGCGGTTCGTTATTGTTAAAAGCTTCTAGTTTAGCCGGTAAAAACGGTTTAACTATCTATGGTCAAGAAAAAGACATTTCCACGACAGCCCTTTGTAAAATGAATATGATCTTGCACAATAGCGCTACTGCTGATATTGCTAAAGGGGGTTCTAGCACCCTTTCTAACCCCCTTTTTACTACTGAAAATGGCATGCTAAAAACCTTTGATTATGTTGTGGCTAACCCTCCCTTTAGCCTGAAAAATTGGACTGACGGGCTAAGCATAGACCCTAAAAGCAAGCAAGTCATTAACGATCGTTTCAATCGTTTTGAAGACGGCACGCCCCCTGAAAAAAATGGCGATTTCGCTTTTTTGCTCCACATCATCAAATCCCTAAAAAACACAGGCAAAGGGGCAGTGATTTTGCCTCATGGGGTGCTATTTAGGGGGAACGCTGAGGGCGCAATTAGAAAAAATCTTTTAATGAAAGGCTATATTAAAAGCGTGATAGGCCTAGCCCCTAACCTTTTTTATGGCACTTCCATTCCTGCATGCGTGATCGTTTTAGACAAAGAAAACGCGCATGCCAGAAAGGGCGTTTTTGTGATTGATGCGAGCAAGGATTTTAAAAAAGACGGCAATAAAAACCGCTTGAGAGAGCAAGATGTCCAAAAAATGATAGACACTTTTAACGCTTCAAAAGAAATCCCTTATTATTCTAAAATGGTGAGTCTAGAAGAAATCAGCGCTAACGACTATAACTTGAATATCCCGCGCTACATTGCCTCCCAACAAGAATTGGAAAAAGACTTGTTCGCTTTAATCAACAGCCACAAGGCCAGTTATTTGCCCAAAAACGAAATAAAAGCCTACGCCCCTTATTTTCAAGTGTTTAAAGAGCTTAAAAACACGCTGTTTAAAAAGAGCGATAAAGAGGGCTATTACGCTTTAAAAACAGAATGCGAAAACATTAAAGAATTAATCATTCAAAGCTCAGAATTCCAAACCTTCCACGCTTCTGTTTTGAGCGCTTTTGACCGATTGGAACTACCCACAACTTTTAATGATTTAGAGCCAGGTTTTAACCCAAAAACTCTCATAGAAAGCGTTTGTTCAAAGGTTTTAAAAGAATTTGAAAAAGTGGGAATTTTAGACAAATACGGCGTGTATCAGCTCTTCAAAGATTACTACAACGAAGTCTTACAAGACGATTGGTTTCTTCTTTCATTCAATGATTTTAGAAGCGCTAAAGAATTGAGAAAATTAACCCCCCTAAAAGACAAGAACAAAAAAGCCAATTATTTAGAGGAGCCGGATTTTATCATTCAAAAAACCTACTATAAAAGCGATCTAATCCCTAAAAACCTGATCAAACAACGCTTTTTTGAAAAAGAAACAAAAGAATTAGAAGAATTAGAAAACGCCCTCAATGAAAAAGAAGCTCTTTTAGATGAATTTATAGAAGAGCATTCTAACGAAGAGGGGCTTTTTGATAGATTGAAAATCAATGAAAGCGTTTTGAAAAAAGAGCTAAAAAACGCCACCGATTTAGAAGATAAACAAATCCTAAAAACCGCTTTAGAATGGCTAGAAGCTAAAAACAAGGCGCTAAAAATGAAAAATAAAGCTTATGAGGAGCTGGAATTAAAAGCGTTCCACCAGTATAAAAACTTAAAACTAGGCGAAATTAAGGATCTCATCATCAAAGACAAATGGCTTAACAGCCTAAAAAACGCCCTAGAAAACAAGATCCAAAAACGCATCAACGCTTTGACTAGCGCCCTTAATGAAATCATTCAAACTTACTCTAACAGCTTGTTAGAACTGGACAAAGAAGTCAAAGAGAGCGAATCAAAAGTTTTAGAGCATTTGAAAGATTTGGGGTTAATGGGGTGGTAGAATGCATGGACGCATTGACAACGCCCTCAAATTGGCAAAGAGTGAGGCTTGGGGATGTTGCCAAAATTATTGGCGGAGGCACACCTAGCACTCAAATAACATCATTTTGGAATGGCAGTATTAATTTGGTTTACGCCTACAGAAATAGGCATAACAAAATATGTTTATAAAAGTCAGCGAACAATCACGCCATTAGGGTTAAAAAAGTCAAGCGCTAAACTTTTACCTATAGGAACAATCTTATTGACAAGTCGCGCCAGCATTGGAGATTGTGCCATTCTTAAAGGGGTAGCTACAACAAATCAAGGTTTTCAATCGCTAATACCATTAGAAAAAATCAATAATGAATTTTTATACTATTTAATGTTAACACTAAAAAATAAATTATTAAAATTGGCAAGTGGTAGCATTTTTTTAGGAGTTAGCCCAAACAAAATTAAAAATTTACTAATCCCCCTACCCCCTCTAAACGAACAAATCGCTATCGCTAACATTTTAAGCGCTTTGGATCATGAAATCACAAGCCTTAAAAACAAAAAACGCCAATTTGAAAACATCAAAAAAGCTTTAAACCACGATTTAATGAGCACTAAAATCAGGGTTTTAAACAAATAAGTTTTATAACAAAAATAAAACCTAAAAAATGCTAAAAAGCATTTTTTACAATCAAATAATAAAAGAGCTTGATTTTAATCAAGCGATAATTTCTTGAGACGGTTTTAGGGGGTTAGGGGGTTTTAAAAAAATAAGTTTTATAACAAAATGACCAACGCCCCAAAAGTCAAGGACAAACCCGCTTCATAAGGAAACTCCTAAGCTTTTAGGCTTAAGGGAACTTTGGCTAATACATTACTTTTCTATAGAAAAGACTACTTTAAACCCCTTAAAAGAGATTTTAATGTATAATACTAGCCAAGAGTTTTTATCATGTTTTCTTTTCATGATAAACCCTTTTAAGAACAGATTTGCCCCATAAAGCGAACTTATGGGGCGTGATGAAATCCTACAACAAACCCCCTTAAAACTCCATCTCATCAAACGCTAAAAACAAGATTAAAAAATTGAATGAAAAGATAAAGAAATAATTAACGCCCCAAAAGTCAAGGACAAACCCGCTTGAAAAGGAAACCCCTAAGCTTTTAAACTCAGGGGAACTTTGGCTAATGCATTACTTTTCTATAGAAAAGACCACTTTAAACCCCTTAAAAGAGATTTTAATGTATAATACTAACCAAGAGTTTTTATCATGTTTTCTTCGCATGATAAACCCTTTTAACCGTGATTTGCCCCATATCGCAACTATGGGGCGTGATGGAATCCTACAACAAACCCCCTTAAAACTTTTAATTTTACAAACGCTAAAACAAGATTAAAAAATGTGAATGAAAATATAAAGAAATAATTAACGCCCCAAAAAGTCAAGGACAAACCCGCTTATAAAGGAAACCCCTAAGCTTTTAAACTTAAGGGAACGCTCTTAGAAAATCAGCGTTTCACAGAAACGATCACTTTAAGCCCCAAAAAAGCAAACTCAAAGTATAATGTTTTCCAAGAGCGTTTGCCATTTTTGTGTTTCATGGCATGCTCCTTTTGACATAGGATTTGCCCCATAACGCAACTATGGGGCGTGAAAAATCCTACAACAAACCCCCTTAAAACTCCATCTCATCAAACGCAAAAACAAGGCGTTTTTAAAACATTAAAGAACTAATCAAGCGGATATTTTTATGCCTAATGTTTCAAACAATCTTCAAACAAATATTGATGCTCGCCAGGTAAAGCGTCAAATAAGGCTTTGGCTAAATCTTGCATTTCTTTTAAGGCTTTATTACTGCTTCTTAAAGTCAATAAATTTTGCAAGCTCCTAGCGTTAATGCTATAGGCTAAATGCGTTTTATAGCTTTCAGGCATGGCGTATTTGGCTAAATCGTTTTTAATGTTATGCTCGCTCAATAAAACCCTGAGATTTTCTAAAGCTAAAACGCTCATTGCATTCACTTTTTCATTATCCACAAAAACTAAAAACTCTTTGGCTCTTTCTAAATTCGTTTCATTAAGGGGTAAAAAGCTCTCCACTTCTTTCAATTCCCTTAAAGTGTAACGGCTTGATTTCACGCTCAAGCTCGCTATTCGATGCCGGCTCAATTCTTGCAACGCCCCCCTGCTCAAACCCTTGATTTCAAAATTGTAATAAAGATGCTCTAAAGTGGAAGAATGCCTAAAAATATTCCCCACCCTGTGGATCAAATCCCTATCCTTACAACCTCCATCATCGCTGTATTCAAAACTCTGCCAACAAGTGCGGATCGCTTGGCTCGCAATGTCTAAAGGGGTGTAATGCTTACAAATCACTTCCATTATTTGACTCCTAATATCGCTTTTTATTCCACGGTAACGCTTTTAGCCAAGTTTCTTGGGTGATCCACATCGTGGTTCAAACGCATAGCGATTTCTAAAGCTAAAAGCTGCATCGCTAAATTCATGCGGAAAAATTCTTCCATGTAGCTTTCGCTCTCTTCTAATTGGATAAAATCATCAGCGATCTCTAAAATTTCAGAGCTTAACACGCAAATCGTAGAATCCCTAGCGCTCAATTCTTCAATATTGCTTTTGGTTTTATCAAATAACAGATGCTTAGACAATAAAGCAATGGTAAAAAGATTAGAATCCACCAACGCAATAGGCCCATGCTTCATTTCCGCGCTCGCATACCCCTCAGCGTGCAAGTAGCTGATTTCTTTAAGTTTTAGCGCCCCTTCTAAAGCGAGTGGGTAAAACACATCGCGCCCGATATAAAAAAAGCCATGCCCATGCAAGTAGCGTTTGGATAAACGCTTGATCTTTTCATGCAATTTAGGCTCTACTTTCATCGCCTTCACGCTATTGAGCATGTTTTTAGCCTGGATTCTTTCTTCTTCTTTAGAGATGGTCCCTAATTGTTTGCCCATATACACGCTCAAAAGCCATAAAAGCATCACTTGCGAAGAAAACGCCTTAGTGGATGCCACGCTCCTTTCTACCCCCGCTCTAATCAAAAGCGTGTGATCACTAATGCGGCTCATCATGCTAAAAGGAGCGTTACACAAACTAATGGTTTTAAGCCCTTGGGCTTTGGCTAATTTTAAAGCCTCCAAAGTGTCAGCGGTTTCGCCGCTTTGAGAAATCGCTATAAAAAGCTCGTTAGGGTTGCTTTTAAAATGGGCGTAGCGGTATTCGCTCGCTAAAATGGCTCTCGCTCTTATTTTGGCTAATCTTTCAAACAAATACACGCTCGCCAAACTCGCATGGTAACTGCTCCCGCAAGAACACAGCGTGATCTCGCTCACGTTTTCTAAAAATTCAGGATCGATCTCGCAATACACACTCAAGGCTTCCAAGCGCCCCTCTAAGCACTCTAACAAACTGCTGTGTTGCTCATAAATCTCTTTTTCTAAATAATTCCTAAAATTGCCTTTAGAATAATCCTTGTTTTCAAAAGCGTAATCTTTCATGTTTTCAATGTGTTTTAAATCTTTAAAATTTTCTAAAGAAATCCGCCCCACGCTGTTTTCTTCTAAAATGACAAATTGATCCACTTTAGGGGCCAACACGCTCAAACTGGACGCAAAAAACACCCCCTCTTTGCCCTTACCCACGATTAAGGGCGAAGAAGATTTAGCGTAAAACAAGCTCTCTTTAGCCCTTTTATGGAGCATTAAAATCGCATAGCTCCCTTTCAAAAGGCTGATGCTTTTTTCAAAGGCTTTCAATAAATCGCCCTCGCTTTTAAGCGTTTCTTCTAATAAATGCGCAATCACTTCCGTGTCCGTTTGGCTTAAAAACGCATGCCCTTTATTTTCCAATTCCTTTTTCAAACTCGCATAATTTTCAATGATGCCATTATGCACTAAGGCTAAATTTTCTGTAAAATGCGGGTGGGCGTTCGCGCTGCTTGGCTTGCCATGCGTCGCCCATCTCGTATGAGCGATACTCACGCCAAAATTTAAAAACTCTTTATTTTTAAGCTCTGATCTAAGGTTTTCTAATTTCCCTTGAGTTTTAAACACTTCCAAACGATCATTGCTCAATACGGCTAAGCCAGCGCTGTCATAACCTCTGTATTCTAATTCCTTTAATCCCTCTAAAAGAACGGATTTTTTCTCGCTATCCCCTATATAACCTACAATCCCACACATTTAAAACACCAATAACCCTTTTTTGATTTTATTTAAAGCGTTAATAAGCTCCTTCAATCGCTCCACTTCTTCGCTTAGTTGCGTAAAAAACGCTTCATTCACGCCCTTTGGCATGTCCATGCTCCCTCTTTTAATCTCAATAAAATCCCCCAAACTCAAATTCGCTAATTTTAAAAGCATTTCAATTTCATTTTGCGAATCTTCAATATCCGCTAAAATCTTGCGTATTTTTTCAAACATGTGATCGCCTTTAATTTAGAATGCTCCATGATAGCTAAACTATTAAATTATCAATGATGTTTTCTAAAATCTGTTTGACTTTGGCGTGGTTTTCTTTAAATTCCTTATGCGCATTAAGTCCCACATGATTGCTCACGCAAAAAATCCCTTTAGCTTTCAAAGAAAAAATTTTAGCCACGCTTAAAACGCTAAAAAACTCCATGTTTTCTAATAAAACGCCCTTTTGAACCATTTTTTTAGCAAACATTTCGCTCGTGTGGATGTAGTTACTGCTATTCACACCCACCCTTTCAAAAAGAGCCTGCTCTTTAGTTTCTATGTGAATGGAATTATCTAAAGGCGTGTAGCTGTTTAAATGGCTAAAACTCTCTTCAATTTGATAGCCTTGAGTGCTTTCAAACACGCTCAAAAGCTCCGTTTCTGGGCTATAACTCCCCGCGCTCCCTATAAAAATAAGGCTCTTAATATTAGGGTTTTTTAAACACATTCTCGTTAAATTGATCGCGCTCTCTATCAAGCCCACACCAATAGGCACCGCTTTTTTTAAAGTCTCATTCCTTCCTGCGCAAAGCAGCATGAAAATCCTTTTTTTGCATCCATTAGCTTATTATAAAACAAGCATTATAGACAAACCCTTAAAAGAAACACCTTAATTTTAGGGCTTCATTCACATTTCATTCACATGCCATTCCTTTTTCATTCACCACTTATTCACGCTATAATAACGCCATGGATACCAACAACAATATTGAAAAAGAAATCTTGGCGCTAGTCAAACAAAATCCTAAAGTTAGTCTCATAGAGTATGAAAATTACTTTAGCCAGCTCAAATACAACCCTAACGCGAGCAAGAGCGATATTGCCTTTTTTTATGCCCCCAACAAAGTCTTATGCACCACGATTACGGCTAAATACGGCGCGTTGCTTAAAGAAATTTTAAGCCAGAATAAAGTCGGCATGCACTTAGCCCATAGCGTGGATGTGCGTATTGAAGTAGCGCCTAAAATCCAAATTAGTGCCCAATCTAATATCAATTACAAAGCCATAAAAACGAGCGTCAAAGACTCTTACACTTTTGAAAATTTTGTCGTAGGATCATGCAATAACACCGTTTATGAAATCGCTAAAAAAGTCGCCCAAAGCGATACCCCCCCTTATAACCCGGTGCTTTTTTATGGCGGCACAGGGTTAGGCAAAACGCACATTTTAAACGCTATCGGCAACCATGCCCTAGAAAAGCATAAAAAAGTCGTGTTAGTCACTTCAGAAGATTTTTTGACAGACTTTTTAAAGCATTTAGACAACAAAACCATGGATTCTTTTAAAGCAAAATACCGCCATTGCGACTTTTTCTTGTTAGATGACGCCCAATTTTTGCAAGGAAAACCCAAACTAGAAGAAGAATTTTTCCACACTTTCAACGAATTGCACGCCAACAGCAAACAAATCGTATTGATTTCAGACCGATCGCCTAAAAACATCGCCGGCTTAGAAGATCGCTTAAAATCGCGCTTTGAATGGGGGATAACCGCTAAAGTCATGCCCCCTGATTTAGAAACCAAGCTCTCCATCGTCAAACAAAAATGCCAACTCAATCAAATCATTTTGCCTGAAGAAGTGATGGAATACATCGCCCAACACATCAGCGACAATATCCGCCAAATGGAAGGCGCGATCATTAAAATCAACGTGAACGCGAACTTAATGAACGCTCCCATTGATTTGAATCTCGCTAAAACCGTTTTAGAAGATTTGCAAAAAGATCATGCCGAAGGCTCAAGCTTAGAAAATATCTTACTCGCTGTCGCGCAAAGCTTAAATCTCAAATCCAGTGAAATCAAAGTCTCTTCGCGCCAAAAAAATGTCGCTTTGGCGAGAAAATTAGTCGTGTATTTCGCCAGGCTTTATACCCCCAACCCCACGCTTTCGCTCGCCCAGTTTTTGGATTTAAAGGATCATTCAAGCATTTCCAAAATGTATTCTAGCGTTAAAAAAATGCTTGAAGAAGAAAAAAGCCCTTTTATTTTAAGCCTTAGAGAAGAAATCAAAAACCGCTTGAACGAATTGAACGACAAAAAAACCGCTTTCAAATTGAGTGAATGAAAAAAGGCTTATGAAAAAGCGTTTCATTCACTCTTTTTCAAATCCTATAACCCCCCTAAAAACGCGCACCCCTAAAGCTTTTTAATTTTTCATTCCATCCATTCACGCCCCTACTACTGTTACTAATTATTATTAATTAAAGTGTTACCTATCTATAACTTATTGATGACTTTTACTAAACCTTTTTTTAAGATATAATCCAAAAATCTAAAATAAAAAGGAATAAGCATGAAAAAATCCCTTTGTCTGTCTTTCTTTCTGACCTTCTCTAACCCTCTTCAAGCCCTTGTCATTGAGCTTTTAGAAGAAATCAAAACTTCACCGCATAAAGGCACTTTTAAGGCTAAAGTCCTTGATTCTAAAGAACCAAGACAAGTTTTAGGCGTTTATAATATCTCCCCACACAAAAAACTCACGCTCACTATCACTCACATATCCACCGCAATCGTTTATCAACCCCTTGATGAAAAACTTTCTTTAGAAACGACCTTAAGCCCTAACCGCCCTACTATCCCTAGAAACACCCAAATCGTTTTTTCTTCAAAAGAATTGAAAGAACCGCACTCAAACCCAATACCTTCTTTAAACGCGCCCATGCAAAAACCACAAAATAAACCCAGCTCATCGCAACAATCCCCTCAAAACTTTTCTTACCCAGAGTCCAAACTAGGCTCTAAAAACTCTAAAAACAGCCTTTTACAGCCTTTAGTAACTCCTAGCAAAGTAAGCCCTGCTAATGAAGTTAAAACGCCAACAAACGACGCTAATCCCCCTTTAAAGCATTCTTCACAAGATCAAGAAAACAACCTTTTTGTAGTGCCACCCACTGAAAAAACGCTCCCTAATAACACCTCTAACGCTGATGCGAGTGAAAACAATGAAAACAACGAAAATAGGGACAATGTGGAAAAACAAGCGATTAGAGATCCTAATATTAAAGAATTCGCATGCGGAAAATGGGTTTATGACGATGAAAATTTACAAGCCTATCGCCCAAGCATTTTAAAACGCATTGATAAAGACAAAGAGATTACAACAGACATTACCCCTTGCGATTACAGCACCGCTGAAAATAAAAGCGGTAAAATCATTACCCCCTATACTAAAATCTCTGTTCATAAAACAGAGCCTTTAGAAGACCCTCAAACTTTTGAAGCTAAAAATAATTTCGCCATTCTCCAAGCCAGAAGCTCTACAGAAAAGTGTAAAAAGGCTAGAGCGAGAAAAGACGGCACGACTAGGCAATGCTATCTGATAGAAGAGCCTTTAAAACAAGCGTGGGAGAGTGAGTATAAAATCACCACGCAATTAGTGAAAGCCATTTATGAACGCCCCAAACAAGACGACCAAATAGAGCCGACTTTCTATGAAACCAGCGAATTGGCTTATTCTTCCACACGAAAAAGCGAAATAATGCATAATGAATTGAATTTGAATGAAAAATTCATGGAATTTGTGGAAGTGTATGAGGGGCATTATTTGAACGATATAGTCAAAGAAAGCAGTGAATACAAAGAATGGGTTAAAAACCATGTGCGCTTTAAAGAAGGGGTGTGCATGGTTTTAGAAATAGAAGAGCAACCACGAGCCAAAAGCACGCCTTTGAGTATTGAAAACTCTCGTGTGGTTTGTGTCAAAAAGGGGAATTATTTATTCAACGAAGTTTAAGATGGTGGCTTGAGGCGGAATCGAACCACCGACACGAAGATTTTCAGTCTTCTGCTCTACCGACTGAGCTATCAAGCCAAGCAAAAGATAATTATTACATAAAAAAGGTAAAACAAAGCTTAATTTTTAAAAAAATGACTAAAAAGATATAATTCACTCAAAATCAAACAAGGATTAAAATGAAATTGATTTCATGGAATGTGAACGGGTTAAGAGCTTGCATGACTAAGGGCTTTATGGATTTTTTTAATAGCGTTGATGCAGATGTTTTTTGCATTCAAGAATCTAAAATGCAACAAGAACAAAACACCTTTGAATTTAAAGGGTATTTTGATCTTTGGAATTGCGCGATTAAAAAAGGCTATTCTGGGGTGGTAACTTTCACTAAAAAAGAGCCTTTAAGCGTGAGCTATGGGATCAATATGGAAGAGCATGACAAAGAAGGGCGCGTAATAACTTGCGAATTTGAGTCGTTTTATTTAGTGAATGTTTATACCCCTAATTCCCAACAAGCCCTATCTAGGCTTAGTTATCGCATGAGTTGGGAAGTGGAATTCAAGAAATTTTTAAAAGCTTTAGAGTTAAAAAAACCGGTCATTGTGTGTGGGGATTTGAATGTGGCCCACAATGAAATTGATTTAGAAAACCCCAAAACCAACCGAAAAAACGCGGGCTTTAGCGATGAAGAGAGAGGGAAATTCAGCGAGCTTTTGAACGCTGGTTTTATTGACACTTTCCGTTATTTTTACCCCAACAAAGAAAAGGCTTATACTTGGTGGAGTTACATGCAACAAGCAAGGGACAAAAACATTGGTTGGCGCATTGATTATTTTCTATGCTCTAATCCTTTAAAAACGCGCTTAAAAGACGCTTTAATCTATAAAGATATTTTAGGGAGTGATCATTGTCCGGTGGGGTTGGAATTAGTTTAAAGGTAGAAAGTGTGCGAAATAAAGACGGAAAAAAGCCTTACAAAGGGTGAGTCGTATTCAAAAGCAAAAGGCCATTTGACTCCCACTTCAATACTAGCGTCATGGTGGAATAGCACGGTTTGGAATTTAAACCCCACTAAACCTAGCATCCTAAAATTGGAAGTTTTGAGCGAAAACCCTTGAATGCTGCGCCAATCGTCAATGATGAAATTCGCGCTGTGTTTGGAAATCGTCCATGTGTTTTCAGCAACTTGCATGCCATAAAAAAGAGAAAATACATACAAGGGGTTCTTATTGTATTCTACGATCAAATCCCCTCCAAAGCCGTAAGTGAACATGTTCGCTTGAGCACCCGTTCTTTTATTGAGAATGACATTCCCATAATCCATAAAAAAATAATAGCGCGAATAAAACCAGTAGTTAGTGGGGTTAATCTCCCAGCCTAAAGAAAAGCTCGCCCCTTCAATCGTGCGTTTGAGATCGTTGTATTTTTTCATGATCATTTTCCCTACCTGGTATTGAGAAGCCACATAAAAACGGCTTTTGGCTTGCGTAAGGGTAGGGCTTAAAAAACAAACGCTTAAAAATAAAGGGGTTACTTTTTTAAATAAATCCTTTGAAAAAAATTTCACACTTTAATACTTCCTGTTGAGCGGGGAGTTAAGATTGTCTTGGTGGTTAGTGGCTCGTTGCAAAACATTGTTCGTTCTTTTTTGCGAAGGATCAGCGTTTTCTTCATTATTGATTTCATCAATTTTATTTTCGTTATTGATCAGATCATTCACCTCTTTAGTGGCTTTTTCATCTTCTTCTTCATGCTCAATCTTTTTTATATCCTTATTCGCTTGATTGATTGGATTGTTTTGAGTGGTTTTAGTGTTGTTTTGGTGCGATTGGGACGATTTTTTAGGCTCGTCTTTGCATGCGCTCAACAGGCTTAAAACAAAAGAGATAGCAATAAAATGAGTGATTTTAGATTTCATCAATTAAATTTCCTTAAGTCAATGTATAATTTGATTATCTTATCATAAAAACGATTAAGGATTGGCTAGGGTAAGAACAAATTGCAAGAAACAGATAATTTATTAAAAACATTGAACGTGAAATCGCTTTTAGAAGCCTTGCTTGTTTATACGCCCAAAGGCTATAAAGATTTGAATTTATTAGAGCGTTTTGAAACGGGCTTGAGCGGCGTTTTAGAAGTGGGTATTTTAGAAAAAAGAAACTACGCCAAAGTTTTAAAGATTTTCGCCTATTCCAAACGATTTTACAAAAATTTAGAGCTTGTTTTTTTCAATTACAGCGCGTTCCATTATAACCAGTTTAAAACCGGCGAGAGTTTGTTCATTTATGGTAAATTAGAGCAAAGCTCTTTTAATCAAGCTTATATCATTAACACGCCTAAAATCCTTACCGAATTTGGCAAGATTTCTTTAATTTTTAAAAAAGTTAAAAACCATAAAAAAATACAAGAAAATTTACAAAAACTCCTTTCTTTAGAAAATTTAAAAAAGGAAGGCGTTAAAGAAAATATCGCGCATTTATTATTAGAAATCTTTTTCCCCACGCCGCATTTTGTCAAGGATTTTGAAACGAATAAAAATTTCCCTTCGCAACATTTAAATGCATTAAAATACATTGAAATGCTTTTTTATATGAAAAATTTAGAGCGCAAAAAATTGCAATTCAACGCTAAAATCGCATGCCCCAATAACAGCGAACGCTTGAAAGCGTTTATCGCTTCTTTACCCTTTAAACTCACGCGCGATCAACAAAACGCCATTAAAGAAATCCAAAGCGATCTCACCAGCCCCATAGCGTGCAAGCGTTTGATTATAGGCGATGTGGGGTGCGGGAAAACGATGGTGATTTTAGCGAGCATGGTATTAGCCTACCCTAATAAAACCCTTTTAATGGCGCCCACTTCCATTCTCGCTAAACAGCTTTATCACGAAGCCTTAAAATTTTTACCCCCTTATTTTGAAGTGGAATTACTGCTCGGCGGGAGCCATAAAAAGCGATCCAATCATTTGTTTGAAAAAATCACGCATGTTGTTATCGGCACGCAAGCGTTGTTGTTTGATAAGCGCGATTTAGATAAATTCGCTCTAGTGATCACTGATGAACAGCACCGATTTGGCACCAAGCAGCGCTACCAATTAGAAAAAATGGCAAGCAGTAAGGGCAATAAACCCCATTCCTTGCAATTTTCCGCTACCCCCATTCCTCGCACTCTGGCTTTAGCCAAAAGCGCGTTTGTGAAAACGACCATGATTAGAGAAATCCCTTATCCTAAAGAAATTGAAACTCTGGTCTTGCATAAAAGGGAATTTAAAATAGTGATGGAAAAAATTAGCGAAGAAATCGCTAAAAACCACCAAGTCATTGTCGTTTATCCGCTGGTGAATGAGAGCGAAAAAATCCCGTATTTATCGCTCAGTGAGGGGGCGAGTTTTTGGCAAAAACGCTTTAAAAACGTTTATACCACTTCAGGGCAAGATAAAAATAAAGAAGAAGTGATTGAAGAATTTAGAGAGTTTGGGAGCATTCTTTTAGCGACTACGCTCATTGAGGTGGGCATTTCTTTACCACGATTGAGCGTTATGGTGATTTTAGCGCCCGAAAGGTTAGGCTTAGCGACTTTACACCAGTTAAGGGGGCGCGTGTCTCGTAACGGCTTGAAAGGCTATTGTTTTTTATGCACGATTCAAGAAGAAAACGAACGATTAGAAAAATTTGCTGATGAATTAGACGGCTTTAAAATCGCTGAATTGGATTTAGAATACAGAAAAAGCGGGGATTTACTCCAAGGGGGGGAGCAGAGCGGGAATAGTTTTGAATACATTGACTTAGCCAGAGATGAAATCCTTATCGCTGAAGTGAAACAAGATTTTTTAAAAAACGCTAGCGTTTCACAAGGAACATTTGAAAATTGAAAATTAAGTTGGAATTGGGTAATTTAAATCATTTAAAAAAGGATAGCAATGCAAAATAAAGAAATTAATCAAGAAAAAAGCGTTAATGAAAAAAATTTAGAGGTATTCAATCGTTATTTTCCCGGTTGCTTGAGTATGGAAAATGACAACCAACTCACGCTGGATACAAGAAAATTAAAAGCGTTACTAGGGGATTTTAGCGAGATAAAAGAAGAGGGCTATGGGTTGGATTTTGTGGGTAAGAAAATCGCCTTGAATCAAGCTTTTAAGAAAAATCATAAGATTTTAAAACCCTTAAATGAATCCACTAGCAAGCACGTTCTCATCAAGGGCGATAATTTAGACGCTCTCAAAATCTTAAAACAAAGCTATAGTGAAAAAATCAAAATGATTTACATTGATCCGCCTTACAACACGAAAAACGAGAGTTTTATCTATGGCGATGATTTCTCGCAATCCAATGAAGAGGTTTTAAAACAATTGGATTATTCTAAAGAAAAGCTGGATTACATCAAGAATCTTTTTGGGTCAAAATGCCATAGCGGGTGGCTTAGTTTCATGTATCCCAGATTGCTGCTCGCTAGAGATTTGCTCAAACAAGACGGCGTGATTTTCATCAGCATTGACGATAACGAGTGCGCTCAACTCAAACTTTTATGCGATGAGATTTTTGGGGAGGGGAATTTTGTGGCTGATTTCATTAGAAAAACTAAAAGCACGACTAATGACGCTAAAACGGGTGTCAATTACCAGCATGAGTTTTTGCTTTGTTATGCGAAAAATAAAGAATTTGTCAATCTCTTGGGGGGAGAAAAGAATTTAGAAAATTACAAAAACCCCGATAACGACCCTAATGGAGCATGGATTAATGATAACCCTAGTGCAAAAAGAATGACACCAAATAGCATGTTTAAAATTATTAATCCTTATACAGGCAAAGTGGATTATCCGCCTGTGGGTATGTCTTGGCGTTTTTCACAAAATACAATACAAAAACACATTGATGAGGGGCGGATTTGTTTTAAAAAAAAGCATAAGGAAAATGAAAGAGGCTTTATTTACAAACGCTATTTAAAGGATTTAAAAACCACGCAAAAGACTTTTGATAGCTTAGTTTTTACAGACAATCTTTATATGAACCAAGTGGCGACTAAAGAGTTACTAAAACTTGAATTAGCGGAGTATTTTAGTTATCCAAAGGGTGTGGATTTTATGGCTAAGATTGTAGAACATGCTACCGAAAAAGGCGACATCATCTTAGATTTTTTTGCCGGGAGCGGGACGACCGCGCATGCCGTGTTAGAGAGTAATAAGAGCGATTATCAAAAATTAAGTGAGGGGGGGGGGGGGTTATTTAATGGCTTGAGCGCCGCATTTAAAGAAAGGCGCTTCATTCTCGTCCAATTAGATGAAAAAATTGAGAAAAACAAAAGCGCTTATGATTTTTGTTTAAACACCCTAAAATCACCCTCCCCAAGCATTTTTGACATCACCGAAGAAAGGATTAAAAGAGCGGGGGCTAAAATCAAAGAAGCTTGCCCCCATTTAGATGTGGGGTTTAGAGCGTTTGAAATCATTGATGATGAAACGCATGCTAATGATAAAAATCTCAGTCAAGCCCATCAAAAGGATTTATTCGCTTATTCTAACCTTGATAGAATGGAAACTCAAACGATTTTAATCAAGCTTTTAGGCTGCGAGGGTTTGGAGCTCACTACGCCTATAACTTGCTTGATTGAAAACGCCTTGTATCTGGCTCAAAATACGGCTTTCATTGTGGGGGATATAGAAATGAGTGAGGTTTTAGAAAACTTGAAAGATAAAGGGGTGGAAAAAATTAGCATGTATATGCCCGCTATCAGTAACGATAGGCTGTGTTTGGAATTAGGCAGTAATTTGTTTGATTTGAAATTAGAGAGCGGCGATTTAAAGATTAGGGGGTAGAGGTGAAAATCAAATTCAAACGATTGGACTATCAGGAGCAATGCCGGGACCAAATTTTAGGGGTGTTTAAGGGGATTGATTTGAGAGAGCCAGAAAATGACGCTCAAAGGATTGCTAACCCTGTTTTTGAAATAGGGGCGATCAAAGATCTTTTATTAGAAAATATTGAGAATTTGCGATCGAAACAAAAAATAACCCAGGGGAGCGTGGGGATTGAGAAGTCGTTAAACTGCGATATTTTAATGGAAACAGGCACAGGGAAGACCTTTTGCTTTTTGGAATGCGTTTATGCTTTGCACAAAAACTACCGTTTGTCAAAATTTATCGTTTTAGTGCCAAGCAACGCCATTAAATTAGGGGTTTTAAAGAGCGTTGAAATCACCAGAGAATTTTTTAAAAACGAGTATTCTAACACGCATTTAGAAAGCTATGAAGATGTAGAAAGATTCATTTTAGCGAGTAATCACAAATGCTGCGTGTTGGTGATGACTTTTTCCGCCTTTAATAAAAAAGATAACATTATCAATCAATCATGCCTAGAAAACACGAATCTATTCAATGGCGCAAAAAGTTACATGCAAGCTTTAGCGAGTATGCGCCCTATCGTCATCATGGACGAACCGCACCGATTTTTAGGCGATAAAACAAAAAAATATTTGGAACAATTAAACGCTTTACTCACGCTCAGGTTTGGGGCGACTTTTAAAGATGATTATAATAATTTGATTTATGCGCTAGACAGCAAAAAAGCGTTTGATTGCGCCCTAGTGAAAAGCATTAGCGTGGCGTCTGTGGGGGAGAGCGATGAGTATTTTTTAGAGCTTAAAGAGGCTAACAAAAAACAAAATGAAGCGACGATCAATTACACGAATTTAGAAAATAAAACTCAAAGCGTCAAAGTCAAAACGCATGATAATTTAGGGGTGGTAACTCAAATCAGCGCTTTAGAAGATTACATTGTAGAAAAAATCACTAAAACTGAGATTCGTTTTCTCAATGGCTTTAATTTGTTACTGGATCAAAAAGAGCCTTTTTCTTATTTTGTAGAGGGCGAGCAAGAAGTGATGCTGAAAGAAGCGATAAAAAGCCATTTTGAAAGAGAAGAAGGGCTTTTTAAAAAGGGGATTAAAGCCTTGTGCATGGTGTTTATTAGCGGGGTGAATAGCTATTTAAGCGAGAATGAACAGCCGGCCAAATTAGCCCTTTTATTTGAAAAACTCTACCAACAAGAGCTTGAAAAAGTTTTAAAAACGCCTTTAGATGAGAATTATAGAGCGTATTTAGAGCGCGCTAAAGAGGATATTAAAAGAGTGCATGGAGGGTATTTCGCTAAAAGCAAGAAAGAGGGCGATGAAGCTAAAGCGATCGAACTCATTTTAAAAGAAAAAGAAAAATTGCTGAGTTTTGACTCCGATCTCAGGTTTATTTTTTCGCAATGGGCGTTGCAAGAGGGGTGGGATAACCCTAATGTGATGACGATTTGCAAATTAGCCCCCAGCCATTCCAATATCACTAAATTGCAACAAATCGGTAGGGGGTTAAGGCTCGCTGTGAATGACAAGGGCGAACGCATCACTAAAGAGCATGCTGATTTTGATTTTGTCAATGAATTGGTGGTGATCGTGCCGCAAGTTGAGGGGGATTTTGTGGGAGCGATCCAGCAAGAGATAAGTGAACACAGCTTGATCAAACAAGCATTCAGTGGGGAAGAGCTAGAAAAAAGCGGCATGGTTAAAAAAGGGTATTATGGGCCTTTATTTGAAAAGTTAGAGGGTTTGGGCTTTGGAGAAAAAACAGATGATGAAAATTTTAAACTCACTCTCAATCAAAACGAATTTTTAAAAAAAGAGCCAGAACTTGAAAAATTAAAAGATGAAACATACTTGGATTTTGAAAAATTAAAAGATTTTTTAAAAGATCGCTTGATTGGTAATTCCAGAGTGAGGGACAAAAACGAGCGAAAAACTGAAAAAATCAAAATCAATAAAGAAAATTTTAAAAAATTTGAAACCTTATGGGATAGCTTGAATCATCAAGCCTGTATCGCTTATGCCATTGATAGCGAGAGCTTGATTGATGAAATTGTCAAAAAGATCAATGCTTCTTTTAAGGTCAGTTCAAAAAGCGTTTCGGTTACGATGCATAAAAAAGTAGAAACGATGGGAAATAACGCCAAAACAGAGATTTTTGAGCGAGAAAGCGCATGCGTGTGGAGCTTGCATGAATTTATCAGCGCCTTGTCTAATAAGGTGAAATTGAGTTTTAAAAGCGTGGCTAAAGTGTTAGAAAACATTGATGAAAACAAGTTTAATGAAATTAAAAAAAACGAACAAGAGGGCTTAAAGCGCTTAGAAGATCTGTTTTTGGAAATCATTTATCAAAATATTAAAGATAAAATTTCCTATCAAATGCGCGAAACGACGATTAAAAACAGAAAAAACGATGCGTTTTATGATGAAAAAGGAGAAATTAGAGAATTTTTAGACGGGAGTTTGGGGGTGGATAAATATGAGATTAAAAATTCAAGCGCTCAAGAAAAATGCCTGTATGAAAATTTCATGCAAGTGGATAGCGAGATTGAAAAAGACACGATTGAAGAATCTAACGACACTAAAATCATTGTTTTTGGTAAGCTCCCTAGGATTAAAATCCCGATAGGGTTAAATCAAACTTATAGCCCTGATTTTGGGTATGTGGTTGAAAATAACGATAAAAAAGTGTTGTTAGTGGTAGAAACTAAGGGGGTTGATAAAAAAAGCGAATTACGCCCTGAAGAAGAGCAGAAAATTTCAACCGCTAAGAAATTTTTTGAAGCTTTAAAAAAGCAAGGCGTGAATATTGAATACAAAACCAAGCTGAATGATGATCAATTAAGCGCGTTGATCAATGAAGTTTTGAATAGCAAAGATTAGAGTTATTTTAATGTTTCACATGGAACAATTTTAAAGAAAAGCGTTTTATTTAAAATTCATACCACTTTTGTTATAATCGTTTTCATCCCATTTCAAAGGCGTTTTCATGATTTGTTTCACTCGCATCTTGCTCAAAGATTTTATTAAAAAACACAATCCCCCAACACCCACAAAAGAAACTATAGAAAATTTTGAAAAAGAAATAAACAGCTTATTAGAAAACGCGCCAAGACAAGATGATGAAGAATTTCAAAAAAATGAAATCAATAAGTTTTTAAAAAATACCTATGGCTATGACTGCAACACCCGTAAAAAAGTGGATAGCGCGATCCGTGTGGATGGGGAAGTTCGGGTGCTTATTGAAGTCAAAGCCCTAAATAAAAAGACAGAATTCCCCAAAAACAGAGAAAACCCGCTCAGTAAAGCCTTTTGTCAAATGGTTTTGTATTTTTTAAAAGAGACAGAAAAAAACAATTCCCTAAAACATACCATTATTTGCAACGCGCATGAATTTTTCCTCTTTGATTGTAAGGATTTGCTTTTTTTAAACGAAGATAAACGCATCAAAGATTTCTATAAAAAATGCGTTAAAAAAGAAGGCACAGACCCCAAAACCAAAAAATTCTACAGCGATTTAGAGGAATATTTAAAAAAGGATTTTGAAGGCGAACTCCGCTACACTCACTTTAATTTGAGCAGTTATGATCCTAAAG
>NZ_MTWR01000046.1:0-28822 GCF_001998165.1 Helicobacter pylori
GGCGTTAGTTTTGGGTAATTTCACGCCTAAAATGCGATCGGGCGCGTTTCTATAAAGCGTTCCTAAAGTGAATTTAGTCCATTGGTATTTTAACGCTCCGCTTAGAGTGGTCGCTAATCCTTGGCTTAAGTTTTTCGTGATAGCGGGCTTTAGGCTCTCGGCGATCTTAGCGTCGTTTTTGAAAAGCTTATGAAAACCGCTCGCTATGTCAATGTATTCTTTAGCCTTTGGCGTGGTAAAAACCTCGTCTTTAAACTCGTTTAGCTTGTTGAAAAACTGCGTAGGGTGTGGTGTTTCATTTTAGTGTATTAAAGATTGAATAATAAATTTAAATAAGGCTTTTTGAGTATTAATATTTGATTGGAGCAGAGCCTTTCAATATTTTAAAAAGGCTAATCAAAAATATCCATTAAGGATAAAATGCTAGTAAATCCTAAAACCATAAGTAATGTTAAACATTATATGGCTCCTGTCAGAATACACATTGTGCGTTAAAGGCTGTGTCCCAGGCCCGTTAGGATCGGTTGGAACATACATGCCACAATACCCAATACAATAGCCTTTTTTGGTGATATTGCCATAATATTCTAGTTTCAAATCCATTCTAATATTATACTTATTAGAAAAATAACTCAAAAAGAGCGCGAGACTCCTTTCATCAGCCCTTGGGCTATCCGTCCAACGGCCTAAAATTTTCCAACTAAACCCCCTATATTGTGAGCCTACATATAAAAACCCGTTAATAACATCAGCGCCAACAATATTGTTAATTTCTGCGTCATAAATACTATTCGTCCAAATGTTATACCCCAAAGGATCCCCATAAATACCTATATCACCATTAGCGTTACCGATATTTTTATAGACGCTACCCCCAAATTGCCACTTGTTATAATAAAAACGAGTGCGGAAAAAATAAGTTTGCCCGCTCTTTCCTAACGGCACTTGTTGGAATAGGATAATATCATTTTGATTAGCTGGAGTGGCAAAAATGGGGAAAAACCCCACGAAAGTGCCTACAAAACGAAAGCCCTTATTGTTGAAATTAGGGTTGGTGTCATAAGTGATATTAATGCCTGGCGCATACATTCTTTGAAAGATCGCATAAAAATAAGGGTTGATTTTTAGATTGTCTTTTTCGTATTTCAAATCAGCCACCATTAGAGCCTTACCGCTTGTATAGTAACGCCCAAAATACCAAAACCAGTCGCTTGACGCTGAAGCCCTAGCGTCTGAATACATCACCCTTAACCTGGTGTCTTTGTATTTGACAAAGCCTTCAACCCCTTGAGTGTAAGAAGTGAACCAATCATACTCTTCAGCATCATAGCGCCCCCCTTTCACGCCAAAACTGAATTTGTCTTTTTTGTAGTTGTAGCTCAAAAAAGCGTTATGCACCATGGCTAAACGAGGTTTTTGCACATTTAAACCGCTATGCCCTGCATACCAGCCAATGTATTGCCAAAAGATACCCGCCCCAAAAGGATCGGTCCTAGAGCCGGGCTGGCCATTAGGGATATTGTTGCCTTGATAGGCGGTAGAGTCATAGGGAAGCGCTGCCATCATCGCCCCCACTTCTGCCCTCAAGCCCTTGTATAAACCCATGCTTAAATTCAATTCGCCGAGTAAAGAAGTGTAACTACCTGTAGGATAAATGTCTTTAGAAGGCTGGTATCTTTGGTTGTTAAAGCCAAACTTAGTATAGCTACTCACCTTTCCAACAATACTCATGTTGAATTTATAAGCTTGAAGTTTGGACAAAAAAAGACTAAAAAAAAGCAAAAAAAATAGAGAGTAAGAAAAATATTTCTTAATTTCCAAAACCCTAACTCCCAAAGATATTAAAATAAAAATACAAAAAAGGCATATCTAAGAGATAGGGAAACTCTCTTAGAAACTATAACTAATGTGTGTCATCAAATGGCTTCTGTCTTGGGTAATACTCTTTTTAATGCCACCCATGTCTTGAGGACCTTGTGCGAACGCAGAAGATTCAAACAAACCATTATTCAAGTTAAGTGGCTGTCCGTTTGGCCCAAGGAAACCGGTTCCAGGGTTGTAACCCGCACGGATTTGGAACTCTAACCATACGAGTTTGAGACCCGCTTTAACATGCTTGCTGAACTGATAGTCTAGATACATACCAATACCATATTCCAAAGCCCTTGGAGCGGTAGTGAAGCGTTGATAAACGCTCCAACTAAACTTACCATGCTTGCCTCCACCTTTAACATACTCAGTGAACGCGTCAGCGTCGGTAATGTTGTCAATCCCCGCAAACCCTAAGCTGTAGATACTGCCAACCCATTGTTCGATACCATCCACAGCGATGATGTTACCCCAAGTACCTAAGTTCATGTTAGGGTTACCAATGTTGAGATAAGCACCACCAACCACAAAGTAGTTGTTAATATCTATATGGTGGCGTAAAAAGAGCGTCGCACCACCAGGACCTTGCAAGCCACGCCACTTACCATTATCCAAGAACGGATCCCAAGTGTTATAACGAGCGGGCGCGTAACGACCGTATTCAGCGTTATTCCAACGATAGCTGTATAACGCATAGAAAGCCGTTCTATTCCTAATGCCCCTACCACTAAACCCCGGATTGGTATCATACTCTATTTTAACACCGGGATTTGTTTCTACTTCTGGGATAAGATACACATAAGGGTGGATCATTAAATTCTTTGTAGGGCGATAAATAATACCGGCTTTATGAATACCCCAAGGCTTTTCACGATAGATAGGGAACAACCACTGACCATCAGCGATACCACGACCCCAAGAGCTAAAGAGCAAGAACTTCATCTTATTCGTGAGCTTGAAAGTCCCATAAAAACCTTGGAACAATTGGTAAACCCAATCCATTTGCTCCTGCTCAGTAACATCAAAGCGCCCCATTACCATATGGACTCTATCGCTATCATAGGTCAAATTCGCTTTATAAACTTCATAGCGCCTTGAATGCCCAGGCAAGTAAGCGTTAGCCGGATAGTAGTTAGGGAACAAGCCGTTCCACTCACCCATATATTCCCAACCAATACCTCTAGTGTTAATGACACCACCTGGCCCTTGCTGTTGCCACATCTTAGTCGCATTCATACAAAGCTCTGAAGAAACAGTGCCACAAGAAGTTTTATCCCAATAGCTTGGGGGGGTAAAATCCTTTGCCCACCTGTCATACCTAGTGCTATCATAAACTTGTCCGCCCAAAACACCGCCTAAATTCACGGTCCATCCCCTACCTAAATGCACAGACCCCTCTAGCTTACCCGTAAGGTTAACAAAAGTTTCTGTGGGGTAGATACCTTTAACAGGGTTAATAGGCGAATGGTTAAAACCCACTTTGGAGAAATTGATAAAATCCCCATGCACTTCATAAGTAACCGCCCCTAATGAACCCGTAGTGAACAATAGTGGCAAGGTAAAACGCTTTAGCAATGTAGCTACAACTTTTCGTTTCTTTAATTTCATTCCTCTTCCTTACTTTACCTGAGAATAGATAAATTACTCTGTAGAAATAATTGTAGCATAAAAGAATATAGAATTAGTTTAAAATCAAGCTAATTTTTCTTAAAAATCACAAAATTTAAAACACAAGTTTATCCTTAAAAGCTCGCTCATCGCATGCAAATGGATAGGATAATCTTTTAAGATCCTAATAAGATATTTAAAAAAGGCTTTTTTAAGACTCAATAGAGAATTTACTGATACAATAAAAAGCATTGTTTTATATAAGAATAATAATAAGGATCAAGAATGAAAAAAATTGGTTTGAGCTTGTGTTTGGTTTTTAGCTTGGGTTTTTTAAAAGCCCATGAAGTGAGCGCTGAAGAGATTGCGGATATTTTCTACAAACTCAACGCCAAAGAGCCTAAAATGAAAATCAACCACACTAAGGGGTTTTGCGCTAAAGGCGTGTTCCTCCCTAACTTGCAAGCAAGAGAGGATTTAGATGTGCCATTACTCAATGAAAAAGAAATCCCTGCGTCTGTAAGGTATTCTTTAGGAGGCGTGGCGATGGATGATAAAAGCAAAGTTAGGGGAATGGCGTTAAAATTAGAAAACCAAAACGCTAGTTGGACAATGGTGATGCTCAATACAGAAATCAATTTTGCCAAAAACCCTAACGAATTCGCCCAATTTTTTGAGATGAGAATCCCTAAAAATGGCAAGGTGGATGAAGCAAGAATCAAAAAGCTTTATGAAGAAGTCCCCTCTTATAAGAATTTTGCCGCTTACACCAAAACGATAGGGATTAGCTCAAGCGTGGCTAACACGCCTTATTATAGCGTGCATGCGTTCAGGTTTAAAGATAAGAAAGAGAAATTATTATCTGCGAGATGGAAATTTGTGCCTAAAGACGGCATCAAGTATCTTAACCCCCAAGAATTAAAGCAAAAAGATTCAAATTATCTGCTTTCTTCATTCCAACAACACCTTAAAACTAAGCCCGTAGAATACCAAATGTATCTGGTGTTTGCGAATAAAAATGATGCCACCAACGACACGACCGCACTTTGGAAAGGCAAGCATAAGGAATTATTGGTGGGGACCTTGAAAGTTGAAAAATACGAAGGAATGGGTTGCAATAAAGATGTGTATTTCCCAGCCGATCTCCCTAAAGGCGTAGAAGCCCCTACTGATCCCTTATTCCAAATCAGGAATGAAGTCTATGGGATCACTTTTAATAGGAGGCAATAAAAAGGCTAAGGCAAATCAAAATATAAGTTGATTGAAGAAATGCGTTTTTATGGGTTTGGGGGAGTGGGATTTTTGCTTAAAGCTTTTAAGTGTGCCTACTCAAAATCACTCGCCATCTTATTTGAGGCACACACACTCACGCTGAATATCAGGCAAAAATAACGGACATTCAATCCATCTACCACCTTTTTAATGCTATTATCCTAATATTTTATTCCGTATTATGCTATTGTTGGTTTATGCTATTGATTTTTATAAAAGCGGTTTATTAGGCATTTCTGTAATTTTGTGATCAAAAAAGTTTTGCGAAATATTAAAAACGCTCTGCCCTTCCATTTGTTGGCGGGTTATCCAATTCAAATCATTGTCTTTGATTTTAGAAATTTCTACGCATGCCACTTGCCCGTTAAACAGGTCAAAATGCACCACAATAGTAGGAATTTTATCCGTTATCAAACGCCTTTTAGCTTCTAAAACTTTATGTTCTTTAATGTCATTGATCCCTTGAAATCCGCTTTGAACTTCTAGTAATAAATGATTGTCTAACAAAAAATCGGCTTTAGGACTTCTTTTAAAGCTTTCTATGCTCTCAAAATTATCGCCACCAAAAAATTTGATGGTTTCTTTTTGCACACCAAAAAGACAAGCGATAAAATCCTTAAAAAACTCCGCTACCAAAAACCCACGCATCCAAGAAAAACAAACTTCTTCAGGTCTTCTGCCTTGATTATTCAGCTTATAAATAATATGAGTGTCCACTATCTTTGAAAACACTCGCTCTATGGAGTTTTTAAAAAAGCATTCCAATTCATACCCATTATATTTAAAACAATAAATACTATTGATAGCGCTAAAAATTTCAATAAGCCTTTTTTTGAGCGCGTTTAAATAATTAAAATCAACGCAAGGTTGTATGTCTTTAGCGCCTAAAAATTCCTTAAACGCATTTTGAGAATTAAAACCCAATAAATTTCTATAACCTTTAAAATCGTTATTATCAAACATTTTTACCCCTTAAAAAATCAAAGACAGCATGAGCGAGCGCTACACTCAATAAAGGCGGCACGGCATTACCAATTTGCAATCTTTTAGCGCTAGCGCTCCCATAAAATTTATAATTATCAGGAAAACTTTGCAATCTTGCCCCCTCTCTAATGCTTAACGCTCTAGAGTCTCTTGGATGGATACACCTAGAACTGCTTGGGGTAGAAAAATTTCTCGTAATGGTGGGGGCTGGTTTTTCCCACCACATTTTGGCATAGGTATTAATATAACCGCTTTTGGGGCGTAAACTTTCTGGCAAATCATCTTTATTCTGCCCGTCTTTTAGCGTTTGCATGATTTTTATCAGTTTTTCATTGTTTTTAGGACTGCTATGCTCACTTAATTCTTTAGAATTCCGCACAAATTCCAAAAAAACATTATCCGCATTTTTAAGATAACCTAAAGCATCGCCATTTTCACCGCTTTGAATGGGTGGTAAATCCCCTAAAGCGTCTTTTAGAGAAAAATGCGTTTTTATGGGTTTAGGGAAGTGGAATTTTTGTTTAAAACTTTTAAGCGCACCCACTAAAATCACTCGCTCTCTCATTTGAGGCACACCATAATCTAGGGCGTTTAAAATGGCATGCTCTAAAATATAACCTCTCTCTTTAAAAGCGTTACAAATTCGTTGGAACAATTGCCCTTTTTGCATAGACATTAAACCCACCACATTTTCAAAAACAAATATTTTTGGTTTCACTAAATCTAAGATCCGTAAATATTCTTTAAACAGATTCGCTTTTTCATCCATTTTTCTTTTGCCAAGCGTGGAGTAGCTCTGGCATGGTGGTCCGCCTAGTAGAATGTCAATTGGAACGCATGGCAAGTTGTGGTAATGAAGTTGCGCAATATCGCATAAAATGGTTTGCGTCTCTTTATGGTTAGCTTGATAGCTTAAAATAGCGTCTTGGTCTATATCGTTAGCCCATATTAATTCAAAATGGGGATGCACAGAAAAGCCATAGCTCAATCCTCCAGCACCACAAAAAATATCTGCTACTTTATACAAATTACCTATTTTTTCGCCCTTTTTCTCATGTTAGGGTCTAAAATCTTTTTCCTGATCCTCAAATTCAAGGGGGTAACTTCTAAAATCTCATCTTCTTCAATCCATTCTAACGCCCTTTCTAGCACCATAGTCCTAGGCGGGGTGAGTTTGATCGCATCATCGCTCCCGCTCGCTCTCATGTTGGTTAAATGCTTGGATTTGATAGGATTGACATCTAAATCATTATCCCGGCTGTGTTCGCCAATAACCATGCCCACATAAACCTTCGTTTGAGGGTTGATAAAAAGCGCGCCTCTTTCTTGGATATTAAAAAGGGAAAAAGCGGTCGCTTCGCCATTTTCCATGCTGATTAGCGCCCCATTTTTGCGCGATTCCACGCTCCCGCTAAAAGGGCGGAATTCCAAAAAGCTATGATTCATCACGCCTTCGCCCTTAGTGTCGGTTAAAAACTCGCTCCTATAACCGATAAGCCCTCTTGCAGGAATTTCAAATTCTAATCTTGTATAGCCATCGCTCATGGGATTCATCGCTTTCATCTCGGCTTTTCTTTTGCCTAATCTCTCAATGATAGCCCCGCTAAAATCTTGGGGCGTGTCAATCACCAAATGCTCAAAAGGCTCGCATTTGACGCCGTTTTCTTCTTTAATGATGACTTCAGGGCGTGAAATGCTAAATTCAAACCCTTCACGGCGTAAATTTTCAGCTAAAATAGTGATTTGCAATTCCCCACGCCCGCTCACTTTAAACTTGCCTTCGCCCATTTCTTCGCATTTCATAGCGATATTGGTTTGCATTTCTTTTAAGAGCCTGTCTTTCAACTTATTAGCAGTAACATGCTTTCCTTCTAACCCGGCTAAGGGCGAATCATTGACAGCAAAATACACGCTCATCGTAGGCTCTTCTAAATGCATGGGATCTAAAGGCATGGGGTTATTGGGATCAACGACGCTATCGCCCACATCCATTGCGTTAAACCCAGCAAGCGCTACAATATCGCCCGCATAAGCGTTTTCAATCTCAGTCCTAGCCAGCCCTAAAAAGCCTATAAGCTTAGTGATACGGCCATTTTCTTTACTCCCATCGCTTTTCATCAACAGCACGCTTTCATTCTTTTTAACCGAGCCATTAAACACTCTAGCGATACCGATTTTACCCACATAATTGTCATAATCAAGCGTGAAAATTTGCATTTGCAAAGGCTCATTAACGCTCCCGCTAGGGCTTGGCACATGCTCTAAAATCGTTTCAAACAAAGGCTCTAAATTTTTCTTTTCATCGTCTAAACTTTTCATCGCATAACCATCTCTAGCAGCAGCATACACGACAGGAAAATCCAATTGCTTATCGCTAGCTCCCATCGCTACGAACAAGTCAAAAACTTCATCCACCACCCTATCCGGTTCAGCGGCAGGCTTATCAATTTTATTCACCACCACAATAGGGCAAATCCCAAAACTCAAAGCCTTTTTAACCACGAATTTAGTTTGAGGCATGACCCCTTCTTGAGCATCCACTAAAAGCAACACCCCATCCACCATTTTTAAAACGCGCTCCACTTCGCCCCCAAAATCAGCATGCCCGGGAGTGTCAATGATATTGATTTTAGTGTCTTTGTAATTAATAGCGGTGTTTTTAGACAGGATAGTGATCCCTCTTTCTTTCTCTAAATCGTTGCTATCCATCACCCTTTCATCCACTTTTTCCCTCTCACTAAATGTGCCAGATTGAGAAAGCAAGCCATCCACTAAAGTGGTTTTCCCATGATCAACATGCGCGATTACAGCGATATTTCTAATATTTTTCATGAATGTCCTAACAAGCAAAATTGAAATTAGAAGTATAACACAATATTATAATAGCCCCAAATGGCGGAATTTTTTAGCTAAATCCTGTTCTATGTAATGGCTTTTATGGGCTTTTAGAAAATTTTCATTCTTAGGCGGCATGAAATCGTCATTATCCCTATAAAAAAAGATAAAATAATTTTTCTTTAAATAGTAAGCCAAATGGATTAAAAACGAATCCCCCCCTATATACAAATCGCTTTCTAAAATCAGGTTTTTAACTTCTTCTAAACTGGTTTTAGCGCGATAATGAGCGACTTTATCTTTTAAAAAAGCGTATCGTTCTTCAAAATCTAAAAGCGTAACACAAAAGGGTTTTAAAAGTTTTAAAACGATTTTTAAATGCTCTAAAGGGATACTTCGCTCTATGGATCTTGTGAAAGGGTTGATTAAAATCTTTTTGGGGTTTTTTAAATTCATGGGATATAAAGGGTTATCAAAAACATGCCCATAAATTTGAGAAAACAACTCCTGGCGGTTTTGATAAACATTTTTAATTTCTTTATTAGGAGCGGTTATGGGAATGAATGTGGCTAAAAGAGCGCTTCTAAAATCCTGTTTTTCCAAAATCAAATGTTTGATTTTGTGCTTTTTAATTGCTTTCAACAACCATAAAAAATCCTTCATCGCCCAAAAAACGCCTTGTTTTTTAAGGTCATAAAAAGCGGGGATATTTTCAAAAATAGGAATGATTTCAAAATGTTTTTCGCATTCTAAAAGCCTGGCGATTTTTAAAGTCAAACGAGTGCCTAGGATTTTAAGGGGCTGTTGCTGTTTGAAAGCGATTTCTTTTAAAAGGCTAAGCGTGATGAGGTTATCCCCTAAAGCCAAAAGACAAGCAACATGCATGGTTTTTCCTGATTGTGAAATGTTTAGGGTATTTTTTTTCTATCCCTAAATTTTTTAAATAAAATTTTTCATCAAAACTATTGTTAATAAATTGCGCAAATAGGGGCAAACATTCCAAATCTTTTCTTAAGATTTTATGCGTTTTAAAAAGCGATTCAAAAATGAATTGCATTAAATCGCTGTTTAACAATTCTTTTAACGCATGAGCGTTGATAGGGAAATTTTCTTTTAAAACAAACATGTTCGCGCTGTTTAAAAAAAGGCGTTGCTCATTGTCATAAAAAAAGACAAGCTTTGAAGAAATGAATTTATACACGATTTTTTCTCTAGCCTGATAAAGGCTTAAGGGAGCGACTTGCTGGCAGTCTTTTAAATCAGCGTTAATGAATTGGCTAGGGGCTTTTAATCTGTCTTTTAAAATATCTGAACCCCTAAAAATAGGAATGGTATTTTTTTCTTGTTTGGAGTGTAATTTTTCTTTATTGTTACCTGTAACAATCCCTAAAGCAAAATGAGCGTTATTTTTTAAAGTCATATGGGGAATGGAAAAAAGGTGGTCTAAAATTTTATTTTCTTTATTAGAGCAATGGATATTAAAAATCTTTTTAGGGTTGTTGAAAAAAGAAGAAGGCGAGCGTTTGAACTCACTATTTTGATAAAAGCATGAGATTTTTTGATCCTTGTTAGGGGCTTTTTTAAGCGCCAAACCCACAGCCTTAGTCATTAGGGTTTTAAAGGGTTTGTTAAAATCAATCAGGCTTCTAATTTGAAACTTCAGAGCCATTTCTCGCATTTTGCTAAACGCATCAATATTCAAACAACTTTCGGGCAATAATAGCCCCAAATGAGCGTTTTCTTTTAAGCAATTCAAACTCGCCATAAAAAAGAGCGACGCGCTATCTAGGCTTTGAGAGAGATTGAATTTCTGTTTGAAATTTTCTTTTTGGTTTTGATTGTATTTCTTGCCCCATGGAGGGTTAGTGAAAATGCAATCAAATTGTGGGGTGTGTTTTAAATTTAAAAAATCTTTTTGCATGATATTAGGGCAATCTAAACGATAACGCTCTTTAATACGCTTTTTAGTCAAAGCGATAGCAAAAGCGTCCGTATCATAGCCATAAATATTTTCAACCTTAAAACCCAGTTTTAAAGCATGCATGATAAAATTCCCGCTCCCCACAGCCGGATCGCAAAAAATCGCTTGGGAGGTATCAAAATCTTTAGGGAGAGTGAAAAGTTGTTTCACTATCTTATTAGGAGTGTAGTAAATGCCTTCTAAATTTCTGGTGGTGTTAGAAAGTTCTTCTTCATAATGAGAACCCAACTTTTCTAAATCAGAGCTATTTTCTAACATTTCTAGGTATTTTAAAATCAATTCTTGATGGTTGTGCGTGCTTTTTAAGGATTTGTTAGCGTATTTGTTAAGCTTGTTTTTCCCTAAATGGTTGCGGCAAAAATCTAAAAAAGAGCTCGTTTTCACATAAATTTTACGATCAATCTCTAGTTTCTCTAAAAGATTGGTTTTGATCCAGTTATGCACGCTGCTATGAGAAACATTGACTAAGCGAGCGATTTCTTCAATCAAAAGAGCGTTTGAAGGCATTTACCCCCCTAAAAACTATAAACATAACTCACATTAAACACCACAAGGCGTTTGAAAAAGAGGGAAGTGTTTAACCCTTTGCCATGCGTTTCATAAAAGGAATTGACCGCTAAAGGGATTTTCAAGCCCATTTCAAAGCCATTATGCCTATTGACATTCACACGAACCCCAAAATTCAAAGGGATCTGGAAAAAACTCGTGTGCATTTTAGCTTGATAACCAGTCAAATAATTGTTGATAAAACCCGTTTGGCTCACCCACATGCCTAAACCACTCCCTACCCACGAACTCCCCGCTAAAGCAAAGCCTACATAAAAACCCACGCTAGAATGTTTTTTTGCGTTATCAATGAAATTATAAAGATAATCTATCCCAAGCCCATAGAGATGGTTATTCATTTTGCCCAAACCATCAAAGCCATTACCCACAAAACCAAAGTTAGTGTAACCATAGTCATAGAACAAGTAATAGCGCAACCCTTGATTTTTTTTCTTAGTAAAGAAATGCTTATACCCTACGCTCAAACTCACCCCATACATGCTTGAAATGTTTTTAGAATAAGAGTTAGGATCAAGCGCGTTTAAGGAATTTGAAATTTGAGCGATCTGAGAAGATAAAGAAGAAAGCATGCGGTTTTGAGATTGAACAAATTGCAATTCTAAATTTCTTAAGTTTTCTTCAAATTCTAAAGGGTTAGTGGTGGGTTCTTGCATTTTTTCTAACGCTTGGGCTAATTGTGGGTTAGATGCAACGCCACCGCTAAGCGTGACTATTTTTTCAATGTTTTGAAGGGTGGATTGGAGGTAGTATTGCTCGGCTTGCATTTCAGTAGGGGTTAATTTGGAGTTGTTTTTCAAAGCGTTGTTGATGTAATTAAAGGTGTTGGGCATGTTTGTGATTTCATTTTTAACTTGATTGAGTTTATAGATTTGGTTTTGAGCGTTAGAAATCGTTTGGATGCGTTCTTGATTCAAAAAAGGGTCATTGTGTTCAACGGCATGACTGATAGAATATTCAAAACCCACGCTCGCATACGCCCCATTTTCTTCAGCGATACAAAAAGATAAAAATAATAAGGGTAAAGAAAATAAGGCTTTTGGAAATTGCATGGGTGATCCTGCTATGAATTGGGTTTGTTAAGAATAGTTTTAATGATACCATTAAAAAGCATAGCGCATACCAATATTTCCGGTAATATTAATATCTTTATAATCAAGCCCAAACCTAGCCCCAATGCCCGCATTCACATAAAAGGTTTTGAATAACCTTATCTCCCCGCCTGTGATAATGCTAGCAAAAGTGTTGTATCTGCCACCATCTCTATAGCTTAGGGTGTTATTACCAATAAAACGCACCATTTTATCCCCCATAGAATTAATGAATAAATCTCTGCCCACATCCGCAATCACAAAATAATAAGAGTTTTTATTGAAATAATGCCGACTTTCTAGGGCAAAATTGATCGTTAGAACAGATTTTTTATTAGGGTCAGCATTGGCTCTGAATTGATTGTAAATAGGATCATCCATAATGCCTCTTAAACCGGACAAACCAATGTAATAATAGGCTAAGCCTATTTGGGGTTTAAAAATAACGCTTTTATCTTTAAACATGAAATCATAGCCGTAATTGATTTTAGCGTCAGTCGTCCAAGTGTCGTATCTGTAAGACTGATTGATGATTGAGAGTAGGGGGTCATAAGAGTTGATGAAAGTCTTATTGTATCCCCAAGTCTCATTCAAGCTCATCGTTAATTCGCTTCTTTTGATAAACGCTCGGCTATAAACACCCATATTGACATTGCTAGAGCCTGATTGAGTGATATTTCCATGAAACCCGCTATACCCATAAGCGGCATAACCTCCCACAATCACGCCCTTAATGAACCTATCATACCCTACATTGATACCATATAAAGTTCCAGTGCCTCCATTAATAAAACTAGCCCCTCCAACTCCTGTCGCCCATACATTATTTTTGACTCTGTTTCTTTGAGAGTATTTTAAAATCACATCCATAGCGTTAGGGATCGCATCAGCAAACCGCTTGTTTTTAAGGGCTTCTAAGCGTTCCAAGAAATCAGAATGGGCGAAAGTTGAAGTGTCAGAGAGCTTGGCTAAACGGCTCATTTGCTGCGTGTAGGTGTTGATCTGTAAAATATTAGTGGCATCATTTTTAAAATCAGGGTTAGCGATGACTTCTAAAGTGTTAGCAATATCTCCAGCGATCGTGGTTAAATCTTTTATAGAATGGCTTTCTAAATAATAGGGAGCGAATAAAGGGCTTCCCTTAGTTTCAAAGATTTTATTGAGCCAGTTAATCGCTTGGCTGCCTCCAGCTTGATCAATACTATCCACGCTTTGAACGCCCTGAATTTGAGCGATGTATTGTTTTAAAGTGGGGGCTTGTAGGTTATTGATAGGATCATTAGAAACAGCGATTTTCACTTTATTATAAAGAATGGAAGTGTAAATGTATTGATTTTGAGAATCCTTAAAGCCTACAACTAAACCGCCATCTTTAATATTCACGGCTTGCCCGTTATAGGTTAAGCCGTTGTCGCTCATCACCATGTGCTTGCCATTAATATCAATGAGCGCATAAAGCTTAAGGTAATTATCTAAGCTGCTGCCTCCTGTGATTTGGTTGTTATACCCGTAATAAATGGCTTTAGCGCTATCAATAAGCGTATAAGTGCCGGCTTCTTTTGAAGAAGTGTTGAACTGGATTAAGGGGTTATTGTTATTAGCCATGATTGTCGCTACGCCTTGAGCGTTGATAATAGCATGGCTAGCTGAATGGCTGAGGTTAAACACCAAATCGCCATAGCTGTTAAAATTCCCCATGACATTCAAACCGCTAGCGTTAGTGCTTAAAGTCGCTTGTTGGTTTAAGGTGAAATTACCATTAATATTGGCCGTAGAGTTAGAGGCGTTGTTAAAAGCGTTAGTGATTGTTAAATTATTGGCTTGTAAGGTCGCATTTTCATTAAGATTGAGCGTGCCTATAACGCTATTATTTGTTACTTGAGATAAATCAATAACCCCATTAGAAGCGATTGCACCTAAGAAAGTGAAATTATTAGCGCGCACGCTTAAAGATTCATTAGTGGGGGTTACGCTAGAGTTTGCAGAAGAGTTGTTTTTTGTTGTGGGGCAATTGGCTAAATTGATGCAAATTTCCCCTTTTTGAACGCTCACGTTATTCAAACCCGCATTAAGGCTTAAGCCATTCGTAGCGTTTAGGGTGGTGATATTGATATTAGAAACACCATTAGAAGCAAAAATCAATGCACCTTGATACTTGCTAAAGTCAATCGTATTGTCGCCATTAAAGATAATAGACTTGTTGGCGACAAAATTCAAACTGCCCCCTGTGGCGTTGCTAAAAGAGCTGTTATTGACAAAAACATAGCCATTGCTTAAAAAGTTAAAATACCCTTTTTGCCAAAAATCATGCAAGCCTCTAGGCGATAAAAGAGCGCCTAAATCGTTTTCTTTGAGCGCATTTTGTAAAGAGGGTGGCAACACGCTCCCTAAACCTTGATTATAAACGCCGCTCAACCCGCCTTGAGAAATGATATTATTAATGATATTACTCACTAAGCCTTGACTTTCTAGCTTTTTGATAACATCTTGTCCTAAAAACTCGTTCAACAAGTCGTTCGCTACCACACCGATGTCTTTTTGCAAGCTTGTAGGAGGATTAGTAATATCTTTTAAAATCACGCTTAAAATAGAGCTTAATTCAGAAGCGTCTATATACCCACCGATAAAATTCAAAAGCCCTTTATCGTCTAGCATGCTTTTTAAAGACTGCTTAGCAAGGTAGTTTTCTATGATGGATGGGGTAACAAAATTACCAAAAATGCTTAGTTTTTTACTGATAATGTTTTGGATTGCATTCATGACTCCACTATTATTCAATAAATTGTCTAAGTTATTTTGACCTATAAGTTGGCCTAAGGTTTCATCTTGCAAGCTAGCGGGTAATTCCTTACTCAAAGGGCTTAGAGCGTTTTCTATAAAGTTTCCTAAACCGCCGGCTTGCTTGATTTTTTCCATAGCCACTTGACTGAGAACATTCGCTAAATTCCCTTGATTAAAGATTTCATTAATCCCTTTTTGGCCCAAAAGATTAAAGATATTGTCTGTGGCTTGAGCTTCTATATTAGCTTTATTCAACACTAAGTTATTAGCGCTTTGAAAGGTTACATCCGCGCTCCCTCCGCTTTCAAAAGCGTTACCACTTCCAATTGTTCCGGTAATATAAATGCTTTTAGCTTTAAAATCAGCGTTAATGTAGCCTAAATAAGGGGAAGTTGAGTCTAATAATTGCCCCAAGTAAGTGTTTCTAAAAGAAGAACAAGTGGCGCTATCTAGCGCGCAAGGACTGCTATAGCCATTGCCTCCAAACCATATAGAGCTAGTAGAGTTTGTAATATTATCTTGAGTAGCGCCTATAATTAGACTCCCGTTATTAAAGGTTTGATTGATGTTGTCAGTCAAATGGTTGATAGTGTCTAGGAGCGCTTGCTTTTGCACTTGGGTGATTTTAATCTTATCCAAGAGTTGCAACACTTCATTGATGTTAGTGATATTGTCTAATTGGTTGGATTCAATCATTTCTTTTAAGGTGGCGGAATTTTGAGAGAGAATCCCTAAAAGCGTTTTTAAATTCTCGCTAGAAAAACCCTTATTGTAGATATTCAAACTATTCAAAGGCTGGTTGAACGGGCTGTAAGTGCCTGGGGCTTGAGGCGTTTGAGAGCCTTTAGGGGTGAAAAGGCCTTTAATGTTGCTTGTCAGGTAATAAGTGCCTGCTTGATTGTCGCTATAATCATAGCTATAACCGGTAGGATTTTGCTTAGAAGCTTGGTAATTATAAAGCTCAGGAGCGATATTAAAAATAGTGTTAGAAGCCGAGTTAGGGTTATTTAAAACTTCTATGGTTAGATCCCCATTTTTAATGCTCTCTTGAATGATTTGAGAAGAATTGAGAGGGTTTATAAACGACCAAGTTTGAATGTTGTTATTATCGCTATAGGTAGCGTTTTGGATTTTCATGCCATAAAAAAGGATTTTTTCATAGCCATTAGCCCCCCTGATGCCAGTAATCCCTTTTTGAGCGTTTAGGATGTTGTAAGTTACAGATTTTGTGATGTTGTCAAAGATGTTGATGTCAGATAAATTAATATCCCCATTATTCCCTAAAACAAACTGCCCGCTAACACTCATTAAAGCCTTAGTTAAAGAGGGCGCATAACCATTAAAATTTAACGCCCCATTAGCCGTAAGGTTATTAAAATTCAATGAGCTTGTGCTGTCAAAATTAAAGCTTGCTGTATCAATAGTCGTGTTGCCTCCAAAATTGGCTTGGCTTACACCTTGAAAATTGATATTAGCGTTTAAAGAGCTTGTGTTATTGGCTGATAAAACGCTATCGTCTAAATTGATAGTGGTGTTGTTTGAAAAACTAGCGCTAGAAGCGTTGAGCTTGCTACTAGCGTTAAGACTGAGTGTCCCGCCATTAAAAAAGAGGCTTTTAAAGGCCGCTTGACTCCCGTTATAAATATTGAGACTCGCTTGATTGTTAAAAGCGCTTGTGTTATTCGCATTCAAAACGCTTTGATTGTCTAAACTTAAATTAGAATTATTATCAAGCGTTAAAGAATTTTTAAAAGCGGCTTGACTTTTATTACCAAGCGTGATATTAGCGTTGTTTTGTAAGGTTGTATCGCCATTAAAGTTCAGTAAACTTTGAGAGCTGAGCGTAAAATTCGTGTTGCCTAAAAGCTGTGTCGTAGCGTTAAAATTGCTTGTCCCCCTAGAATACAAGACATTGAAAACCGCTTGCGTGTTGTTGAAAATAAGGCTATTAGCCTGCAAATTATAGATTGCCCCACCATTCAAGCGAGAATCTGTAAAGCTTAAAGAATTAGAAGCGTTAGCGCTGATAGTGCTTGATCCTCCAGGGTTTGTAAAGCCGCTGAACGAAGCGTTAGAAAACGAAATGTTCTTAGCCGTGAAACTGAATTTCCCCCAAGTCATATCGCTAAAACTGGAATCAGTCACGCTGATATTGTTTGTAGCGTCAAAAACGGCATAGGAATGCTGACTGGCCCCCGTTTGAATCATTTTAGTAACGGTTTCAGCGTTATTGTAATTCAAGCCATCCATAGTGATATTATCGCTTGCTTTAAAGGTAATGTTCGCTCCCCCACCATCTGAATTTGAAACGCCTTCACCGGTTTTAAAATTATTGGTCAAGTAAATGTTAGCCGCATTAAAAGTTCCCGTGATATAGCCA
Organism: Helicobacter pylori; assembly: GCF_001998165.1. GTDB lineage: Bacteria > Campylobacterota > Campylobacteria > Campylobacterales > Helicobacteraceae > Helicobacter > Helicobacter pylori_DL. Next base: position 17,366 of record NZ_MTWR01000046.1, read on the forward strand.
AAGCCTCCATGCCCTATCCAAATCAAGCCGTTATCATTCACGCTCTCTGTATTGTTCCCTATGATCAAAGTGCCATTTTGGATATTAACGCCAAAACTTCTTCCAAACAAATTAGCTGTATAAGTGTTAAGCGTGTTGCCGTTTTGACCGCTCTGTCCTGAAAGATTGGGATCAATATAATAAACGCCTTGTTTTGAGTAAGTTTGATTTTGAAGCCAATAAACCCCATTCCACACATTTGTTGTGGGTAAATTTTGAGTAGGGGGTGTGGGCGGAACTTGACTAGGAGGTGTGTTTGGCGCTGTGTGTTTTGTAGGAGTGGGTGCATGGCTTGGTGTTGGATTTGGTGTAGGGCTTGTAGGCTTAGCGTTAGCTATCGCTTGTTCTAATCCCTCTTGTTCCGTATTAAAAGCGTTTTCATCGTTTTGTAAAGTTTGTTCATCTTGTTGTTCTTGTTTTTGCGCTTGAGTGAAAGCTTGTTCGTTAAAGCCTGTGGTGGAGTTGGCTAATTGTTTGATTTGGGTTAAATCTTTTTCTAAGGCTTGCTCATCTTGTTGGATTTGTTGGTTAGTGTTTTCTAAACTTTGAGCGTCTGTAGCGATAGTAGCGTTTTTGCTTTGAGTGTAGCTTGTATCGTTATTTGCGATCGTGTTGTCGCTAGTAGCGTTATTTAAAGCAGTTTGTGAGTTACTCAAGTCTTGTTGATAGGTCTTTTGGGCTTGTTGTTGTTCTTGTTTTTGTTGTTGGGCTTGCGCTTGTTGTATCGCTTGTTCCAATCCCTCTTGCTCAGCGTTAAAAGCGTTTTCATCATTTTGTAAGGTTTGTTCATCTTGTTGTTCTTGTTTTTGAGCTTGATTGAAGGCTTGCTCGTTAAAGCCTGTGGTGGAGTTGGCTAATTGTTTGATTTGAGCTAAATCTTTTTCTAAGGCTTGCTCATCTTGTTGGATTTTTTGGTTGGTGTTTTCTAAACCTTGAGCGTCTTTAGCGACAGTAGCATTTTTGCTTTGAGTGTAGCCTGTATCGTTATTTGCGATCGTGTTGTCGCTAGTAACATTATTCAAAGCATTTTGGGAATTAGCTACATCCTCTTGATAGGTTTGTTGGGCTTGTTGTTGTAAATCGTCTCCTAAAAATTGGGTAATGATGGATTGTTTGTTAAAGGTTTCTTGTAAGGTTTCATCTTGCCCATTAATATCAAAGGTTACATCATAAGTGTTATTACCCACTTCAACATGGCTAATGGCTTTATCGCCCTTATAGTTGATTAGATCCCACAAATAGCTTTGATAAACCCCATACTGGATCGCTCCGTTTATAGTGAGAATGTCATAGGTTTGATTACCGCTAAGGGTTTGATTGAGGTTAAAGATCGCACCAGAATTAAAAGACACGCTGCCTTTAAGGCTGGCAAAAGGCGAACTTGAATTTAAAGTGTTAATGCCTGAGAAACTCACCTTGCTGGTATTAAAATTATAAGCGCCTTGATTGAAGGTGTTATTATTAAAGCTTACGCTGTCATTAAAATTATAAGTCCCTTGATTGAAACTGCTGTTTTCAAAAGTGGATTGGGCACTGTTAAAATGATAAGTGCCTTGATTGAAGTTACTATTACCAAAGCTTAAAGTGGCGCTGTTACTAAAATTATAAGTGCCTTGATTGAAGCTCGTTTGATTGAAGGAGATAGCGCTATTATTGTTACTACCGCTGAAACTAAAGCCCCCATCAGTATCATCTGTAAAGCTAGAGCCACTGACTTTAATGTTAGAGCCTTTAAAATTCATGTAAGAATGCTGTGTCCCTGCATCGCTGTTATCAAAGCTCGCTTGATTGATAGTGATATTGTTAGTCGCATTAAAATTGAGCGTGGCCCCACCACCATCAGCGTATGAGTTTCCGGTTGTGATACGGCTAGAATTAAAATTAATCGTTTGAGCGTCATAAGTTCCAGTGATATACCCTACATCACCTCCATTAATACCTGTGCCTCCAAAGCGGATATTCCCCCCTATATCAAGCGTGCCGTTATTGAATTTCTGCGTGAAACTAGCCCCACCAGCGCTATAAGTGGTAAGAGTGTTTAAATAATAAGTCCCAGAGCCTTGAGTGCTGCTAAAAAGACAATAAGAGTTGTGCGTGGGTGAATTAGGACCGCTTTCAATATTGTCTTGATAACTCCAAGACGACCATGACCAATAACGGCATTCGTTAGCCCTTAGGTGGGATAACCCCCCTAACGCTCCTATCAATAAAACCGAAGCTTTTAAAAAAGATTTGTTGCGATTAGAGAGCTTCTTAATGGATTTTGTTTTTTTATGGCGTTTTAAGGGCTTTTCACGCTTTAAGATTTGATTCAATGTGAAAATTTTCTTTGAGATCTTATTCAATTTGAAAGATCCCTTTGAAATAAACCTGGAAATCAATCTGGCCTTTTTAAACGCCATTTAAAACTCCAATCGTTTTTATTAAATCCCACATTATACAATTTGATGTTAAACAAACTCAAAAAGATTCGCAAAATGACTCAATAATGATACATGAATTGCGCCATATCCACCAAACGATTAGAATACCCCCATTCGTTATCATACCACCCCATGATTTTGACCATATTCTCTAGCGTGAAAGTCAAATCAGGCGCGATTATGACGCTGCTAGGGTTAGAAATGAAATCAGAACTCACCCTTTCTTTTAAATCTATTTCTAACACGCCTTTTAAAACCCCTTTGGAAGCTGTAATCAATAAATCATTGATGGGATCTTTAAAGGCCTTTTTTTCTAAAAACAAACTCAAATCTATCATGGACACATCAAGGCTAGGCACCCTCACGCTATGCCCATGCATTTTGTTTTTAAGGTTGGGTAAAACTTTATGCAAGGCCAGAGCGGCTTTAGTGGTGGTAGGGATAATGTTGCTTGCAGCCGCTCTGGAGCGCCGTTTATCCAAAGGGTGGGCCAAATCAATGAGCTTTTGATCGCTCGTGTAGCTATGAATGGTCGTTAGCATGCCCTCTTTAATATTAAAAGCTTTGTCTAAAATCGCGCAAATGGGCGCGATAGCGTTAGTCGTGCAAGAGGCGTTAGAAACAATGGCTTGGTTTTGATAGAGAAAATGATTGACCCCATACACTAAAGTAGGGTATTGTTTTTCATCGTATTCGCCCATAAAGGGAGCGGATAACAACACCTTTTTAGCCCCAAGCAAAAGGTAATTTTCTAGCGTTTTAGGCTCTAAAAACTTCCCTGAACACTCTATGATAACATCCACGCCTTTCAAGTCTTTGATGCTATTAAAAACAGGGATTTCTAACGAGCCGATAATAAGCTTACCATTAGAATAACGCGCCTCTTTATTGAGCAGCCCATGCGCGCTGTCATGCTCTAAAAGATAAGCGAGAATTTCCCAATTAGCAGGGTCATTGATGCCTATCACTTCTAGTTGAGGGTTATCGCTACGCTCTAAAATCGCTCTTAAAACGCATCTCCCAATGCGGCCAAATCCATTGATAAAAATTTTCATCGTAACTATTATCCTATTTTCAGACTTCAATTTCAATTTTAGGGGGTTTTGTTTGGTATTTTACTACATTTTGCGCTATTATATTTGGACCTAGCTGTAGGGTTAATTAAATTATTTATTGAGTTGAAATTCAAGGAGTAAAACATGGCATTGTATGACAGAGCTAATTCTCATAATGCGTATGCAGAAAATTCTTTATTGCATGAAAGCGAGCTGGTGAGTTTTGTTAAAACGACTTACAAGTTCTTTGCAGGCAGTTTGTTGCTAGCGACTATCGGGGCGTTATTAGGTTTGATGAATTTTCAAGCCGTAGTGCAGTATAAATGGGTGTTTTTTATCGCTGAAATTGCGGCGTTTTTTGGTTTGATGTTTTCTAAATCCAAACCCGGATTGAATCTCTTCATGCTGTTTGCTTTCACTTCATTATCAGGGGTTACTCTGGTGCCTTTGTTGGGTATGGTGATCGCAAAAGCTGGTTTGGGAGCGATTTGGCAAGCTTTAGGCATGACGACTATTGTTTTTGGTTTGATGAGCGTGTATGCCCTTAAAACTAAAAACGACTTGGCGAATATGGGTAAAATGCTCTTTATCGCTTTGATTGTGGTGGTGGTGTGTTCGCTTATTAACTTGTTTTTGGGTAGCCCCATGTTCCAGGTTGTCATTGCGGGAGCGAGTGCGATTTTATTCAGTCTTTATATCGCTTATGACACCCAAAACATCGTTAAAGGCATGTATGATAGCCCCATTGATGCGGCGGTGAGCTTGTATTTAGACTTTTTGAATGTCTTCATTTCCATCTTGCAAATCATTGGTATTTTTTCAGACAGAGACAAATAGTTTGAAAAAATAGGGAGGGGACGCCACGCAAAAACCTAATAAAAAATACTTTAAAATATTGATAACGCTTCGTTGATATTCTTTCTTTAAGGATTGGTTATGCCTAAACGCACCGATATTTCCAACATTCTACTGATAGGCTCAGGCCCTATTGTGATCGGGCAAGCTTGTGAGTTTGACTATTCAGGGACTCAAAGTTGTAAAACCTTAAAATCTTTAGGTTATAGAGTGATCTTAATCAATTCTAACCCGGCCACCGTGATGACTGATCCTGAATTTTCTCATCAAACTTATATCCAACCCATCACCCCAGAAAATATCGCCGCTATCATCAAAAAAGAAAAGATTGACGCTATTTTACCCACAATGGGCGGGCAAACCGCTTTGAATGCGGTCATGCAGATGCATCAAAAGGGCATGTTAGAAGGCGTGGAACTTTTAGGGGCTAAGATTGAAGCGATTAAGAAAGGCGAAGACAGGCAGGCTTTCAAAGAAGCGATGTTAAAAATCGGGATGGATTTGCCTAAAGGGCGTTACGCTTATAACGAGTTAGAAGCCCTAGAAGCCATTAATGAAATTGGCTTTCCAGCCATTATTAGAGCGAGTTTCACGCTGGCTGGGGGGGGGAGTGGGGTCGCTTATAATATTGAAGAGTTTCAAGAATTGGCTAAAAACGCCCTAGACGCTTCGCCCATTAATGAAATTTTGATTGAAGAGTCCTTGTTGGGGTGGAAAGAATACGAAATGGAGGTCATACGAGACAGCAAGGATAATTGCATCATTGTGTGCTGCATTGAAAATATTGACCCCATGGGCGTTCATACCGGCGATAGCATCACGATCGCTCCAAGCCTCACCTTAACCGATAAAGAATACCAACGCATGCGCGATGCGAGCTTTGCGATTTTGAGAGAAATTGGCGTGGATACGGGCGGGAGTAATGTGCAATTTGCGATCCACCCAGAGACTTTAAGAATGGTTGTGATTGAAATGAACCCACGGGTGAGCCGTAGCTCCGCTTTAGCTTCAAAAGCGACCGGGTTTCCCATTGCAAAAGTCGCTACCATGCTTGCGGTGGGTTTTAGCTTAGATGAAATCAAAAACGATATTACCAACACTCCGGCGAGTTTTGAACCTAGTTTGGATTATATCGTGGTGAAAATCCCTCGCTTTGCGTTTGAAAAATTTGCCGGTGTTTCTAGCACTTTAGGGACTTCTATGAAAAGCATTGGCGAAGTGATGGCGATAGGGGGGAATTTCTTAGAAGCCTTACAAAAAGCGTTATGCTCTTTGGAAAATAATTGGCTAGGGTTTGAATCGTTAAGCAAAGATTTAGAAGCGATCAAAAAGGAAATCCGCCGGCCCAATCCCAAGCGCTTGCTCTATATCGCTGATGCGTTCAGGCTCGGCGTTAGCGTTGATGAAGTGTTTGAATTATGCCAGATTGACAGGTGGTTTTTATCTCAAATTCAAAAACTAGTCAAAGCAGAAGAAAGCATCAATTCTAGCGTTTTAACGGACGCTAAAAAATTAAGAGGGCTTAAAAATTTAGGCTTTAGCGATGCCAGGATTGCCGCTAAAATCAAAGAAAATGACAATTTAGAGGTGAGTCCTTTTGAAGTGGAATTAGCCAGAATGAATTTACAAATCGCACCCAATTTTGAAGAAGTGGACACTTGCGCGGCGGAGTTTTTATCGCTCACGCCTTATTTGTATTCCACCTATGCCCCTAATCCTTTGCCCCCTATTAAAAACAAACAAGAAAAACAAGAAAAGAAAATCCTAATCATAGGCTCTGGGCCTAATCGCATCGGTCAAGGCATTGAATTTGATTATTGTTGCGTGCATGCGAGCTTTGCTTTAAAAGATTTGAACATTAAAAGCGTCATGCTCAATTGCAATCCAGAAACCGTGAGTACGGATTATGACACGAGCGATACGCTCTATTTTGAACCAATCCATTTTGAGTGCGTGAAGAGCATCATTCAAAGGGAGCGCGTGGATGGCATTATCGTGCATTTTGGGGGACAAACCCCTTTAAAACTCGCTAAAGATTTAGCTAAAATGCAAGCCCCCATTATTGGCACGCCTTTTAAGGTGATTGATATTGCTGAAGATAGAGAAAAATTTTCCCTCTTTTTAAAAGAGCTTGACATTAAGCAGCCCAAAAACGGCATGGCTAAGAGCATTGATGAAGCTTATAGCATCGCTAACGTGATTGGTTTCCCTATCATTGTGCGCCCTAGTTATGTGCTAGGCGGCCAACACATGCAAATTTTAGAAAATATTGAAGAATTGCACCATTATTTAGAAAGCGTTACGCATTCTTTGGAGATTAGTCCTAAAAATCCGCTCCTCATTGACAAGTTTTTAGAAAAAGCGGTGGAATTAGATGTGGATGCCATTTGCGACAAAAAAGAGGTCTATATTGCCGGCATTTTACAACATATTGAAGAGGCGGGTATCCATTCAGGCGATTCGGCATGCTTTATCCCTTCCACTCTAAGCCCTGAAATTTTAGATGAAATTGAGCGAGTGAGCGCGAAAATCGCTCTGCATTTAGGCGTAGTGGGGCTATTGAATATCCAATTTGCCGTGTATCAAAATTCGCTGTATTTGATTGAAGTCAATCCCAGAGCCAGCAGGACCGTGCCTTTTTTAAGCAAGGCTTTAGGCGTTCCTTTAGCGAAAGTGGCGACTAGGGTTATAGTGTTAGAAGACTTGAAAGAAGCCTTGAAGTTCTATGATAAAAAAAATATCGTAGAATATTCTAAAGGCGTTTATAAGCCTAAAATGCCCCATTTTGTGGCTTTAAAAGAAGCGGTTTTCCCTTTTAATAAGCTTTACGGATCGGATTTGATTTTAGGGCCTGAGATGAAAAGCACCGGCGAAGTCATGGGGATTGCTAAATCTTTAGGGCTTGCATTTTTTAAGGCTCAAACGGCTTGCTTTAACCCCATTAAAAACAAGGGGCTTATTTTTGTCTCTATTAAAGATAAGGATAAAGAAGAAGCGTGCGTTTTAATGAAGCGATTGGTTGAATTGGGTTTTGAATTGTGCGCCACAGAGGGCACGCATAAAGCTTTGGAAAAAGCCGGGGTGAAGTCTTTAAAGGTGCTTAAAATCTCTGAAGGCCGCCCCAATATCATGGATTTGATGATGAATGGGGAAATCAGCATGGCTATCAACACCAGCGATCACAAATCTCAAGATGACGCCAAACTCATCCGTGCTTCTGTGCTTAAAAACCATGTGAGTTATTTCACGACTTTAAGCGCGATAGAAGTCTTACTTTTAGCGTTAGAAGAAAGTTCTCAACAAGACGAGTTGTTAGCCTTACAGGATTATTTGAAGTAGTTTGATGGCGTTAGTGTATTTAGCCCAAAGCGATACCACTATCGGGCTGCTTTCTAAAGACAGCGACAAGCTCAACGCTTTAAAAGGCCGCCCTAAAAACCAAAGCGTTTTAACAGAAAGCGCTGATTTTACCACATTGAAAAGTTTGGTGCGCGCGCCCAACGCTTTTAAAAACCTCATTAGAAGAAGCGTTAAAACCACTTTTATTTACCCTAATTCTAAAGCCGTTCGTGTGGTTAGGGGTAGGCATGGGGATTTTTTAAAGCGTTTTAAAACGCTTTATAGCACCTCAGCCAATCTCACCCAATGCGCTTATGATAAAGAAATCGCTTCCAATCTCGCTGATGCGATTGTGAGCGATGAAAGGGGTTTGTTTGAAAGCTCTAGTTCTAAAATATTCAGGCTTTATAAACATAAAAAAGTGAGAGTAAGATAAAATTACCCTTTATTATTTCGCATTCTGCGCGCTTTGAAAGGGGTTTTTTTTGGGATTTTTCTAAAAGTTTATCATTTGTTTATCAAAAATGGCTAGCTTTTTTAAGGTGATTGTAATATTTTTTTGATTATAATAACACCTTTATTTTTTAAGAGAAATTATTATTATATTTAGGATTTTAAGAATGAATGACAAGCGTTTTAGGAAATATTGTAGTTTTTCTATTTTTTTGTCCTTATTAGGAACGTTTGAATTAGAGGCTAAAGAAGAAGAAAAAGAAGAAAGAAAGACAGAAAGGAAAAAAGAAAAGAACGCCCAACACACTCTGGGTAAAGTTACCACTCAAGCGGCTAAAATCTTTAATTACAACAACCAGACAATCATTTCAAGTAAGGAATTAGAAAGAAGGCAAGCCAACCAAATCAGCGACATGTTTAGAAGAAACCCCAATATCAATGTGGGCGGAGGTGCGGTGATAGCGCAAAAAATTTATGTGCGCGGTATTGAAGACAGATTGGCTAGGGTTACGGTGGATGGCGCGGCGCAAATGGGCGCAAGCTATGGGCATCAAGGCAATACAATCATTGATCCTGGAATGCTTAAAAGCGTGGTGGTTACTAAGGGGGCGGCTCAAGCGAGTGCGGGGCCTATGGCTTTAATTGGCGCGATTAAAATGGAAACTAAGAGTGCGAGCGATTTTATCCCTAAAGGCAAAGACTACGCCATGAGTGGGGCTGCAACTTTTTTGACCAACTTTGGGGATCGAGAAACCGTGATGGGCGCTTATCGTAACCATCATTTTGATATGCTTTTGTATTACACGCACCAAAATATTTTTTATTATCGTGATGGGGATAATGCTACAAAAGATCTCTTTAGACCTAAAGCGGAGAATAAAGTTACAGCAAGCCCTAGCGAGCAAAACAATGTGATGGCTAAGATCAATGGTTATTTGAGCGAAAGGGATACCTTAACGCTCAGTTACAACATGACTAGAGATAACGCTAATCGCCCTTTAAGAGCGAATTTTACCGGCACTTTTTTACCCTATTCTTGCGGCGATTTTAACGCTTTCCCTAACGAGAAAAACCCTGATGATTGCTTGTTTGAAAATGACGCTAGTTTGTTTAAAACTTATAGCGTCAATTTAGTGCATAACGTGAGTTTGAATTATGAAAGAGAAGGGGGGAGCCGTTTTGGTGATCCTAAATTAAAAATCAATGGTTATACAAGCATTAGAAATGTCCAAATTGATCCGCTTTTTAGGCCTAGCGATATAGCGGCTATCATCCCTTTCACCCCAAACCCGCAGCTCTCTCAAGGTGAAGAAAATCAATGCGTGGCGCAAGGGGGCATTTATGACGCTCTTAAACAAACCTGCTCCATCACTTTTAAAAGCCTTGGAGGGGGATCTGTTGTCGCTAATAAAAATTTATTCATCATCAATTCTGGGTTTAATGCGAACGTGATCCACACCATAGATCATAAAAATGACAATCTTTTGGAATACGGGTTGAATTACCAAAACTTAACCACTTTTGATAAAGCGATCCCTAATAGCGAATTAGTCAAGCCCGGCGATGCCCCTGACGCATGCTTAAGGGTTACAAGCCCTGATGATCCTAACATGAACGGGCGCTGCCAACGAAATGGCGCTACGGCGAATGTGGTTGGGGTGTATGCGCAAGCGAATTACACCTTGCATCCTATGGTAACTTTGGGGGCAGGGACTCGTTATGATGTCTATACTTTAGTGGATAAAGACTGGCAATTGCACATAACTCAAGGGTTTAGCCCTAGCGCGGCTTTAAACGTCTCGCCTTTAGAAAATTTGAATTTCAGGCTTTCTTATGCGTATGTAACCAGAGGCCCTATGCCTGGAGGTTTGGTGTGGATGCGTCAAGATAATTTGCGCTATAACCGCAATTTAAAGCCAGAAATTGGGCAAAATGCGGAATTTAACACCGAATACAGCAGTCAGTATTTTGATTTTAGGGCTGCCGGTTTTGTCCAATTGATTTCTAATTATATCAATCAATTTTCTTCAACGCTTTTTGTCACCAATTTGCCCGCACAAGATATTATTTATGTGCCGGGTTATGAAGTTTCAGGGACAGCTAAATACAAGGGCTTTTCTTTAGGCTTGAGCGTGGCGCGATCATGGCCTTCTTTAAAGGGGCGTTTGATCGCTGATGTGTATGAATTGGCGGCTACAACCGGCAATGTGTTTATTTTAACGGCAAGCTATACGATCCCACGCACCGGGCTTAGCATCACTTGGCTTTCACGCTTTGTTACCGATCTAGATTATTGCTCTTATAGTCCTTATCGTAACGGCCCTACGGATATTGACAGACGGCCTAGCGATTGCCCTAAAACCCCTAGGATTTTTCATGTGCATAAACCCGGTTATGGGGTGAGCAGTTTTTTTATCACTTACAAGCCCACTTACAAAAAACTCAAAGGGTTGAGCCTGAACGCGGTGTTTAACAATGTTTTTAACCAACAATATATTGATCAAGCAAGCCCAGTAATGAGCCCTGATGAACCCAATCAAGACAAATACGCAAGGGGCATGGCAGAGCCTGGCTTTAACGCTAGATTTGAAATTTCTTATAAGTTTTAAAATTTGAGCGCGTGTGGCTATTTTCTTTGAAGCGATCAAAGAAGTGAAGAAATAAAAACGCTCGCGCAAAAACAAAAAAGAGGGTTAAAAGAAGCGAGAATTTCATGCGTAATGAGTCCAATCAAAAATAAAACGCTCTTTAAAAGTAACAAATATATGATTTTAATCCTTTGATTTTAAACCAATTTACAATAAAAGGTTATTTTTTGTAAAATAAGGTTGTGGGTTTTAATTAATATTTTAACTTCATGCTGTTTTTTTTTTTTTTGATTATAATTATAATCTCAACAAAAAAGATCATACCATTAAAATTAGGAGAGTTTAGTGAGGCAAGAAAAGTATTTTTTGACTTCTTCTTTATCGCTTTTATCGTTTTTATTGTGTCCTGTAGAAGCTTTTGATTATCGGTTTAGTGGTCGTGTGGAGAACTTTTCTAAGATTGGTTTTAACAATTCTCAAATCAATACTAAAAAAGGGATTTATCCTACTGAAAGTTTTATAGATATTGTAACTTTAGCGCAAGTCAAAGTCAATTTACTCCCTAAAGGCACCGAAAACCATAGGCTCTCTGTTTCTTTGGGTGGGGCGATTGCAGCCATTCCTTACGATAAGACTAAGTATTATGTTAACCAGGCTAACGGGAAGATTTTTGGCTCAATTGTAGAGCATCTAACTAATACAAAA